>DASXQC010000725.1:0-4261 GCA_036493235.1 Reyranella sp. | reverse complement strand
CGGTAGAGCATCTGACTTTTAATCAGAGGGTCGTCGGTTCGACACCGACCGGGCTCACCACCGGATCGAACAAGGAGAAGCGTGGCTCATGCCGTCGGTGAACGTCGTCAACGGCAAGCAGATCGTCGTCGAGAATCTCGGCCCCCTCGACCGCGCGGTCCGCTTCTTCCGCCGGCCCTTCGTGCAGATGTGGCAGCATCGCGACCTGATCCAGGCGATCCTGCGCCGCGAGGTGGCGGAGCGCTTCAAGGGCTCTATCGCCGGCTGGATCTGGGCGATCGTGGCGCCCCTGCTGGCGATCGCGGTCTACACGGTCGCCTTTTCCGGCCGCCTTGATTTGCCTCCGCGCTTCATCGTGACCGGCAACCAGAACCTGAGCTACGCGCTGTTCATTCTGAGCGGCATCGTGGTGTTCAACTTCTGGTCCGAGATGGCGTTCCGCGCGCCGATGCTGCTCCACGAGTACGTGCACTTCATCAAGCAGACGATCTTCCCCAGCGACATGCTGGCGGTGATCTCCACGCTCCGCGCCACGATCTATACGATAATCTCGCTGGGCGTCCTGATCGTCTTCCAGCTGATCGCCACCGGCCGCCTGCCCTGGACCATGCTGTTGCTGCCGCTGGTCATGATCCCGTTCATCGCCTTCCTGGTCGGCATGTCGTGGTTCCTGTGCGCGATCGGTGCTTTTACCCGCGACGCCGGTTATCTCATGATCAATATCGTGCCGTTGTTCATGTTCGCGACGCCGGTATTCTACCACCAGTCGATCTTCGGTTCGCCGGGGGACACCCTGATCTACATCAACGCGCTCACCGGCTATGTCGACGTGATGCGCGATATCATGCTCGTCGGAAAACTTCCCAACTGGCAGGTCTATGCCTGGACTCTCTTCACCTCCGTATTCACTTTCTACTTCGGCTACTGGTTCTTCGACAGGTATCGGAATGTCATCGTCGACGTCCTCTGACCTCGTCGTCGAAGCCAAGCACCTTGGAAAGGCCTACCAGCTCTACGCTCGGCGTAACGACTGGCTGAAGCAGGTCGCGTTCGGCTGGGCGACATCGAAACCGTTCTCCAAACCGTTCCCGGTGCTGCGCGACATCAACCTCGAGATTCGGCGCGGCGAGAGCATCGGCTTCCTTGGCCGCAACGGCTGCGGCAAGTCCACCCTGCTGCAGGTGATCTGCGGCATGACCCTGCCGAGCCACGGTGAGCTGCGCGTGAGCGGCCGCATCGCGCCGGTGCTGGCGCTTGGCTCGACCTTCGACCTCGAGCTGTCGGGTCGCGAGAACGTGATGATCGGCGGCGCCGTGCTCGGGCTGAGGCGCGTCGAGGTGCAGCGCAAGTTCGGCTCGATCGCCGAGTTCGCCGGCATCGGCGACTACATGGACCAGCCGGTCAAGCACTACTCGATGGGCATGCGCACCCGGCTCGCCTTTTCGATCTGCGCCCATGTCGAGGCCGAGATCCTGGTGGTCGACGAGGCGCTGGCGGTCGGTGACGCGGCCTTCCAGCGCAAGTGCCTCGACTGGATCGACAGCTTCCGCAAGACCGGCACGCTGCTGTTCGTGTCGCACTCGATGGCCGAGGTCCGTCGCCTGTGCACGCGCGCCATCTGGATCGACGACGGCTGCATTCGCGAGCAGGGCGACCCGAGCGAGGTCATCCGCAACTATCACCGCGCGTTGCTGATGGAGAAGGACGACGTCCAGCGATTCTCCGCGGGCAGGTGATGAGCCGTGGCGGCCACGCTCCTGGTGTGGGTTGGCGCCGGTTGGTGGGCGCTCGGCACCGCCGTGCAGTGGGCGAGCGCCGCCCTGGCTCGCACGCCGCGGCCTGAGGGCGCAGTGCGGCACCAGCCGGCAGACTTCAGCGTGGTGGCGCCGCTTCGCGGCGCGGCCGACGCCTCGCCGGACTATATCGGCGCATTGCGCACTCTGGCGGAGCAGGGCGCCGAGATCCTGATCTGCATCGCCAGCGAAGCCGATGGCGCGGTCGCCGCGACGCGCGCGCTGTGGCCCGACGGGCCGATCCTGATCGGCGAGGACACGACCTTCAATCCGAAGATGAACAACGTGCGCAAGGGACTCGAGGCCGCGACGCGACCGGTGGTGGCGCTGTGCGACGCCGGCATCGCCCTCGACGCCGGCGTGCTGGGCCATGCTGCCGCCGCGCTGTCGCCAGAGATCGGACTGGTGCTGGCGCTGAAGGCCGCCGAGGCGCCGGAGAGCTTCGCCGCGGAGATCGAGCGCGCCTATATCGACGGCCACCAGGCGCGCTTCCTGTTCGCCGCCGATCGGCTTGGCCTGACGGTTGCCTCGGGCGGCGTCACCTTGATGACAAACGACACGCTGCAGCGCATCGGCAACTGGCGCGGCTTCAACCGCTGGATCGCCGACGACTACTCGGTGACGCGCTCGGTGCGCGAGCTCGGGCTGCGGACCCGGCTGGGTGCGGTGATGCCGCGCCTGCCGCTCGGTCGGCGCGACTGGCCGACCGTGTGGGCGCGCCAGGTGCGATGGGCGCGCACCCGGCTGAACCTGCCGGTCTGGCCATTGGTGCTGTGGGAACCGGCGATCGGCTGGCTGCTGAGCGGTGCGGCGGGTATGGCGGCGCTGTGGATCTGCGGCTTCAAGCTCCGGGTGCTGCTGCTCGGTCTTGTTATCCACACCATCCTGTGGCTCGCCGCTGAAGCGTGGTTCATGTCCGGGCGCGGCCTGTCATTCTCGGCGCGCACGGTCGCTGCAACTCTGGTGCGCGAGGCGCTGGTGCCCGTCCTCATGGTGCGGGCACTGAGCGGCCGGCGCATTGACTGGCGCGGCACCGATCTCGGCGGCGGCTGGCGCGGCCGAGGGGGCGGACAGCAGCGCGGGGATGGCGGTCGGGAGACGTCCGTATGAACGCGGTAGAACCGAGTGGGGGCGTCGACATGTTTCAGTTGCCGGAGCGCATGGACTCCGCGACCGCCTCGGGCATCGAGAAGGACCTGCTGGCGGTCCTCCGTCCGCGCGCCAGGCTGATCGTCGATGGCAGCGCCGTTACCTATATGAGTGCAGCGGGGGTGCGCGCCCTCGCCACCGTATTGCACGGGGCGCAGGAGCGGGAGGCCCAGGTGGTGTTCTGCCGGTTCTCGGGCTCTGCCGCAGACTGCCTCGAGGTCTCGGGCTTCTCGCAGCTTCTTGACGTCGCCGACAGCGTCGAGGCGGCCCGCGAGCGGCTTCAATCCACCTCTGCAGACCCCTCCAATCTCTTGCACCGGCGCGGTTCTGCAGGTTAATTACAAGCCGGCTGAGGCAAGACCAAGGACTCGGGGGAGCGGCGGCAGGGATGCCGGCCGCGCCCCGGACGGAGATCGCGATTTGACAATCTGGAGCTGGCTTTGCCCTGTCGCGCGACCCGTCGTGGTTGTTCTCGGGCTGACATTCGGCCTCGCTGGCTGTCAGGTCGTGCCTGGTGATGGACCCTGGATGGGCGGTGCCCAGTCGACCAGTACCGAAGCCCTGCCGTTCGACGTCATCGACCTGACGCCCACCAGCGTCGTCGCATTCCGTCCGGCGGTCAGCCTCGACCGTCCCTCGGTCACCAGCAACCTGTCGTCAGGCGGGCGCATCCTGGTGGCGCCAGGTGACGTGCTCAAGATTCGTATCTTCGAGCCTTACGAGGGTAGCATCTTTCCGACCATTCAGCGCCCGGGCGCCGATCTCGGTACCCAGCGCGTGACCGATGACGGCACGATCAACGTGCCCTATGTCGGCACCGTCCCGGTCGCCGGCCTCGACCTGACGCAGATCGAGCAACGGGTCGCCGAACGGCTCAAGGGCAAGGCGCAGGACCCGCAGGTCATCGCCGAGTTCGTTGCCGACCGCAGCCATACCGTGATGATCTCGGGCGAGGTCAAGAATCCGGGCCGCATCTCGATTCTCGACAACGTGCGTTCGGTGGTCGACGCCGTCAATCACGCCGGCGGTCCCGTGACAGGAGGGCCGCAGGGCTCCCAGAGCAATCAGATCGAAGTCGTGGTGCGCCGGCATGGCCAAGTCATCCTGACGGCGCAGTGGTCCGATCTGCTCAACGGCGCCGACATCCCGATCGAGAAGGACGACCAGATCGTGCTGCGGCCCAACTCGCGGACCTACACGGTCCTGGGTGCGGTGTTTAAGGCCGGTAATGTCGAGATGACCAAGCCCAACCTCAACCTGCTCGAGGCGCTGGGCTCCGTCGGCGGCCTGACCGACGAGCGTGCCAACAAGACCGGCGT
>DASXQC010000724.1:0-9964 GCA_036493235.1 Reyranella sp. | reverse complement strand
CCAGGACTCGATGTTGCCGAAAACGTCACGCCGCACGTGCTGCGCATGGCAGCCTGGCACGGCGTCTTGCAGCATGTTCGGCGAGCGCGGCCATTCCGCCTCCTTACCCCCTCGCTGCCGCGAGCCCTCCGGGAGAGGGCCGTGCAAATGGCCACATTCCAGGTTGACCGACGAACTTTCGATGCATCGCAGGTGATGAACTTCCTGAGACCCCTCCAAACGCGGCAGACTGAGGCTTTGACACGCCTGATTGGGCGCAGGTTTCCCGAATGGACCACGCTCCACACCGCGCGGACTCTCGGACACCCCGGAAGGTCATTTTAGAGCGAGAGGCCTGAAACGAACGGCTCAGCTGTGATGTGATTCTCGCCGAGAAGATCGACCGCGCTCACGTGGAACGGCAAGTCATGCCATATGAGCGGCGTGCGGGTCCGCCTGTTACGGCGTAACCACCGTGCAGTTCGCCTTGTCGACGAAGGTCTCTGCCCTGGGGCCTGCGACGGTGAAGCCGGCCCGCACGCCGGGACCGACCTGGGAAAGCGTCGTCCGAGTGAGAGTCACGGGTTGCCCGTGATTCGAGAAGCGGCACTCGACGACCGGCGCGACGGCGTTACCGCTGTTGTTGTTGATGTACATCGCCACCTGCCAGCGCTTGCCGGGCATGACGCGCAACGCAAGGTTCTGCAGCTCGACGATCGGGACCGTGGGGCCGGCCGTGATGGGCACCGAGCCGACCGGCTCGACCACCGATTTCTGGAGCACCGCCTGCAAGGGAGCCCCTTGGGCGCTCGGATCGAAGGCATGATCGTCGGGTCCGATCGGCTTGCCGTCCTGGCCGACGTTCTCCGGAGTCCAGACCTGGCCGGTCTTGGGATCGCGAAACTCGAACGGGCCCGTCGTGGCCGCGACGTCGGCGGAACTCTTGGCTGGCTGGGCCCAGGCGGCGGGCACGAGTACGGTCGGCACGAGTGCGGCCGGCGCGAGCGCTATGCCCATCAGGCTGACCGATACGGCTGCAACTGTTCTGTTCATCGCCATCTCCCGCCAGGTTGCAACCGATGATAGTGGAGGCGTAGCGGCAGGACTCGCCGTGCTTCTGCATTTGGGACACGCAGCATAGTCTCGGGACGGGGCGCTCAGGAAAGCACGGCCGAGCGCTTTTAGGATCAGCGGTCGGTGGCCTACAGCAAGGGTGAGGCGACATGGATCTGCCAGACCCGCTGAGTTCCTACGTTTCCACCGGCAGCCTTCCGCCGTCCGATCAGGTTGCGCGCCTGGTGGCGGAAGCCCACGAGCGCTTTGGCAAGGTCGCGCTGGGGAAGAATTCGCAGGTTTATCCGGCGCTCGCCCGGGTGCCTACCGACCTGTTCGGCATCTGCGTCGTCGACATGGACGGGCGCGCCTTCTCGATCGGCGACGCCGGGCACGAATTCAGCATCATGAGCGTGTCCAAGCCGTTCATCTTTGCGCTGGTCTGCGACGTGATCGGCGCGACCGGCGCGCGCGAGCGGCTGGGCGTCAACGCGACGGGATACGCCTTCAATTCCCTCGCCGGCATCGAGCGCAGCCCGGGAGGGCGGACCAACCCGATGGTGAATGCCGGCGCCATAGCCACCACCAGCCTGGTGCCGGGGCAGACCGAAGAGGAGAAGTGGCGCTTCATCCATAGCGGGCTGTCCCGCTTCGCCGGCCGGAAGCTGCCACTGAACGAGGAGATCTACGCCTCGGCGTCGGAGACGAATTTCCGCAACCGCAGCATCGCCTGGATGCTCGAGAGCATGGGCCGCATCTACTGCGATCCCGCCCAGGCGACCGAGCTCTACACGCGCCAATGCTCGCTCAATGTGAGCGCGCGAGACCTCGCCGTCATGGGCGCGACGCTCGCGCACGGCGGCTTCAACCCCGTCACAAAGGAGCAGGTCGTCAAGCCGGACGTCTGCCACTACGCCCTGGCGGTGATGCTGACGGCGGGCCTGTACGAGACGTCGGGCGACTGGCTCTACGAGATCGGGCTTCCCGGCAAGAGCGGCATCGGCGGCGGAATCGTCACCGTCTCTCCCGGCAAGGGTGGGCTCGGCACCTTCGCGCCGCCGCTCGACGAGGCCGGCAACAGCATCAAGGGACAACTGGTCGCGCAATTCCTGTCGCAACGGCTGGGGCTCGATCTGCTCAGCTCGTCGGCCGGCCGTTAGCGAAACGGAGAAGATCCATGGTGTCCGTGAACTCCGCCCAACCGGTCAGCGTTGACGCGCGAACGTCGTGGATCCCCATGATCGCGATCGCCTTCGGACAGGCGATCATGTCGTTCAACGTGGCGTCCTTGCCCGTGGCGATGGGCGGCATGGTCGCAAGCTTCGGGGTCGACCCCACTGTGGTGGCGACCGGAATCGTCGCCTATTCGATGATCGTCGCGGGCTTCGTCATGCTGGGCGCCAAGCTCGTCCAGCGCTTCGGCGCGCTTCAGGTCTTCCGGATCGCGGTCGTCGTGTTCGGCGCGGGCCAGGTGCTGATGACGCTCAGCCCGAATGCCACGTCGATGATCACGGCCCAGGCGCTGTGCGGCGCCGCCGGGGCCGTCATCGTGCCGTCCCTCGTCGCCCTGATCGCCGAGAACTATCGCGGCGAGCAGCAGGCGACGGCGCTCGGCGCCCTGGGATCGGCGCGGGCAGGCGCGGGCGTGCTCGCGTTCCTGATCGGCGGCATGCTCGGCACCTATATTGGCTGGCGTCCGGTCTTCGGCATCCTGATCGCCGTCTCCGCATTGGTCCTTCTCCTGAGCTTCCGGCTCAAGCCGGACCGCGGCCGCCCCGAGGTGAAGATCGACCTGGTCGGTGTCGTGCTGGCGGCGGCAGCGATCATCCTCATCAGCTTCGGCTTCAATAACCTCAATCGCTGGGGCCTCGCGCTGGCGCGCCCGGCGGCGCCGTTCACCGTGGCGAGCCTGTCACCGGCGCCGATCATGATCGTCGTCGGCATCGTGCTCGGCCAGGCGTTCTTCCTGTGGACCCGCCGCCGCGAAGGCACCGGCCGCACGCCGCTTCTGGCGCTCTCCGTGCTGGAATCGCCCGAGGAGCGGGCGGCCGTCTATGCCATGTTCTCGGTCGTGGCGCTCGAGGCCGCGCTCAACTTCTCTGTGCCGCTCTACATCCAGATCGTGCAGGGGCGCTCGCCGCTCGCGACCGCGGTGGCGATGCTGCCCTTCAACCTGACCGTCTTCTTTACAGCGATGCTGATCGTGCGCCTCTACGACCGGCTGACGCCGCGGCGGATCGGCCAGTTCGGCTTCGTGCTTTGCGCCGTCGCGCTGATCTGGCTCTCCTTCGTCGTTCGCAACGACTGGAGCTCGGTCCCGGTGATGCTTGGCCTGATCGCGTTCGGCATCGGCCAGGGATCACTGGTGACCCTGCTGTTCAACGTCCTGGTCACCGCCTCGCCCAAGGAACTCGCGGGTGACGTCGGCTCGCTCCGGGGCACGACCAACAACCTTGCCGCCGCCGTCGGAACCGCGGTCGCGGGGGCGCTCCTGGTGGGGCTGTTGAGCGCCGCCGTCATGAGCCGGCTGGCGGATAATCCGACCTTGCCGATCGAGATCCAATCCGAGGTGAATCTCGACAACGTCACCTTCGTGAGCAACGAGCGGCTGAGAGACGTCATCGCCGGCACCAGTGCCACGCAGGAGCAGAAGGCCGAGGCGTTGCGCATCAATACGGACTCCCGGCTGCTCGCGCTCAAGATCGGCTTGCTGATCATGGCGGGGCTGGCGCTGCTGACGATCCTGCCTGCCAGTCGGTTGCCCCATTACCGGCCGGGCGAGATTCCCGAAGGCTGACGACAGCAGGCATCCTCGAGGTCTATGAGGCGCTTTGATCGGCCTGCCGTCCCGGCATTATCCTGTGCATCCCCAAAGGCAGACTGAGTCGTCATGACCGCGATCTTGTTCAGGTTTCTCAGGCGTGCGCTCGTCCTGGCAGTGGTGGTCGCTGGCGCGATCCTGGTGTTTCGCGTCTGGGACACCCAGCGCGGGCCGCCGCTCGAGCCGTGGCACACCTATGTGCCGGACGACATGCGCGCGGCCGAGATCGACAAGTCGGACTGGTCCGCATACCTCAAGCGTGAGGAGAAGATCTTCAGCGACGTCCGCCGCGAGGTCGTCGACAAGGTGAGCGTGGAGACCGCGGGTCCGGTCAATCGCTACTACGCCGGTAGCGCGATCTATCCCGGCCGCTTCAAGCAGGATTTCAATCGTTCCTACATCCTCGAGCCGGACGGCCCGCCGGCCACTGCTGTTCGGGGGGCGGTCGTCCTGCTTCACGGCCTCACCGATTCGCCGTACAGCCTGCGCCACATCGCGCGCCTCTATCGCGACCACGGATTCGTTGCCATCGCGATCCGGCTACCCGCGCACGGTACGGTGCCGGCGGCCCTGACCGACGTCGAATGGGAGGACTGGGACGCCGCCACGCGGCTCGCGGTGCGCGAGGCCCGCCGGCGCATCGGCCCGTCCAAGCCCTTGCACATCGTGGGCTTTTCCAACGGCGGCACGCTGGCGATGAAGTACACGCTCGATGCGCTGGAGGATGAGCGGCTGGCGCGGCCGGACAGGGTCATCCTCATCTCGCCGATGATCGGCATCACGGCGTTCGCGCGCTTTGCCGGATTGGCCGCCTTGCCGGCGCTGCTGCCTGCCTTCGCCAAGGCGGCCTGGCTCGGCATCGTGCCGGAGTTCAACCCGTTCAAGTACAACTCGTTTCCTGTCAACGGCGCGCGCCAGTCGTACCGCGCGACCGTCGCCGTGCAGGACCGCATTGCCCGGGCGAACCGGGAAGGGCGGTTGGCGCGCCTGCCGCCGATCCTGACCTTCCAGTCGGTCGTCGACTTCACGGTCAGCACGCCGGCCGTGATCTCCGGCCTCTATTCCCATCTGCCGGCGAACGGCAGCGAGCTCGTCCTGTTTGATCTCAATCGCGCGGCTGCCGTGAGCCCGCTGCTGCGCGATGCCGCCGAAAGCGTGCTGACGCGCATCCTGCCGGCGCCGCCGCGACCCTATCGAACCGTGATCATCACCAATGCCGCGGCGGATCGATACGACGTGGTCGAGCGGGTGACCGAGGCCGGCGCCACCGACGAGCAAGTGCATCCCCTCGGTCTGGCGTTTCCGTCAGAAATCTTTTCCCTGTCGCACGTCGCCCTGCCGTTCCCGATGAACGATTCGCTCTACGGCATGGAGCCCGAGCCGGGCGAGGATTTCGGCATCCATCTCGGCGCCCTGGCGCCGCGCGGCGAGCGGGGTGTGCTGATCGTCAATCTCGACGCCTTGCTGCGCGTGTCCTCCAATCCGTTCTTCCCGTACGAGCTCGGCCGGATTGAGGAGACCATTCATCCGTAGGTGTGGATAAATCGTCCCGCGTCCCGCCAATTCGGCAATCGTCCCAACAGGGGTGTGGCGAAGGATCTGGGACGAATCGCCTGAAATGTATGCCGGCCGGCATTTTAGGCGTCCCAGATCGATGGGATGCAGGGTGATTCGGTCCCAGTTCAGGCGTCGGCGCGCGAGCCGAGCCAATCCTCGACATAGAAGCGCAGCACCGCGATGCGCCCGAGCGCGAACACGGGGGCGGCCAGGGCGATCCCCAGACCGCCGAACAGCGCGCCGAAGATGACGATGGCGAACAAGGTCCAGGCAGGGGCGAGGTTCAACGAGCCCTTCTGGATGAGGGGCGCGACCACGAAGCCTTCGACGGTCTGGATCGCGACATAGAGGATCATCACCCAGGCCAGCGTGGGCAGGCCCAGCGGCATGGCGACCAGGGCCACCGGGAAGGCCGCGATCAGGGGGCCGAGATAGGGGATGAAGTTCGCCGCACCCGCCTGCAGGCCGAGCAGCCACGCCCCCGGCACCCCCAGCAGGTCGAACGAGACGGCGACCACGACGGCGACGATGACGATGCGTAGGAGCTGGCCCAGCAGCCAGCCGCGCATCGCCTGGCCCATCTCGTTCATCACCCGACGCACACGGGCGCGCGCGGCGGGTGGCACGAGGATCAGCGCGCCTTCGCGATAGGCGGCGGGCTGGCCGGCGAAGAAGAGTCCCAGGCACACCACCACGATGGTGTTCATGCCGATCACATAGGCTCCGGAGACGGCGGAGTGAACGTGCCCGAACAGGCGGCCGGGGTCGTTCAGGAACTGGCTGAGGCCCTGCCGCCCGTCGGGACCGAAAAGCTCGACGCCGAAGCCGGCGAGCTCGTGTTCCAGCACGGTGAGTTGCGCGTCCATGACGTCGATCAGGGCGTGTACCTGTCCCGGAAGGCGAACGATCGCCCAGAGGGCGAGGCCGACGGCGACGGACCCCAGAATGAGAACGACCAGCGCGTAGCGCGTCCGTCGCGGCAGCGGCAGGATATGGCCGAGGCCGCGGGTGCAGGCGTCGAGCAGCGCGGCGAACAGGATGCCGGCGAACAGCAGCAGAAGACTGGGCGCGCTGTACCAGACGAACGCCAGCCCCACGGCGACCGCCAGCACGACCAGCGGCAGGGCAATGATCTGCCGCCACGGCGACATGGGGCCGGCCGGCGCCGATATCGGTTCAGCTTGTTGGTCTTCGACGGTCATCACGCGGAACGCCTAGGATTTCAGGGTATCCTTGTGAACCTTACCGTCCTTCATGATGATGACGAGATTTTTCTCGGGGTCTCCGAGCAGCGTGAGGTCGTCCAGGGGATTGCCGTCCACCAGCAGCAGGTCGGCCAGCGCGCCGACCTCCACCACGCCGAGCTTGCCGGCGTAGGGGTTGCGCGGGCCGCTGAGGCCGAGCAGCTCGGCGTTGGTGCTGGTTGCCATGCGCAGGGCTTCGGCCGGCGTGAACCAGCGGCGGAGGTGGGTGAGTATGGTGCCCTGGCGCCACAGCAGAGCCGGCGAAAACAGCATGTCCGAGCCGAATGCCGTCTTGATCTTGTGCTTCTGGACGAACCGGTACACGGCATCCGTGCCGGCACGGACCTGGCGCGCCTTGGCTTCGCTTTCCGGCGGCAGGGGGCCGCCGTTATCCTCCTCGCTGACGAACGGCTGGGTGCTGAGCCAGATGCCCTTGTCGGCGATCAGCGCCGCCGTTGCGTCGTCCATCAGATGGCCGTGCTCGATGCAGGTGACGCCAGCATCGATCGCCCGCTTGATGGTGAGCGGCGTGTAGGCGTGCACGGCGACGTAGGTCGACCAGTCTTTCGCCGCCTCCACGCCCGCGCGCAGCTCGGCCTCGGTGAGGGTCGCCGTGTCGAGCGGGCTGCGCGGTGTGGAGACGCCGCCGCTGCCGACCAGCTTGATCTGCGAGGCGCCCTGCAGCAGTTGCTCGCGGACGCGCTTGCGGATGGCGTCGGGGCCGTCGGCGATGATGCTTGCGCCCGTCTCCTCCGTGACGGTCGGCTTGCCGTCGCTCGGGATGTCGCTCAACGGCCGCAGATCGCCGTGGCCGCCGCTCGCGGTGATCATAGCGCCGCTGGGATAGATGCGCGGTCCCGCCGTCATGCCCTGGTCGATCGCCTGCTTGAGCGCGAAGGCCGGCCCGCCGAGGTCGCGTATGGTCGTGAAGCCGCGCATCAAGGTGCGTCGCGCTTCGGCAGCGGCCGCGAGGTGGATGAAGGGCACCTCGGCCGTCAGCAGCACCGGCAGCGGCAGGGCGGCGAACAGCGCGTGCCAGTGCGCGTCGATCAGGCCGGGCATCAGGACGCGTCCGCCGCCCTCGAGCACGCGCGTTCCGTCGGGCGCGGGCGTATTGCTTCCGTCGATCGCCTTGATGCGCGTGCCCTCGACCAGCACGTTCTGTCCGGCTTGCAGGGTGCTCGAGTTGCCGTCGAACACCCGCACGTTCTTGAACAGGATCGGTCGTCCGGCGTCCTGCGCTCGTGCGAGACTAGGCGATGCCAGCATGGCTGCCAGCGCGCCGACAAAACCGCGTCGCGACAGGCCGGCGCCCAAGCGCCGATTCAGCGCGTGGATCTCGGGACGATGGCAGAGGCAGTTGCCAGCATGACTTTGCGGCGTTGCGTCGGCGGAGGTGCAGGAGAGCATTCAATCCTCTCAGGCTACGAGGCGCCCGCGCAGCCTAAGGTATTCTTCCTCGGAGATGGAGTTCTTTGCTTTCAGCTGGTCGAGCTTGGTGAGCTCGTCCGCAACGCTGTAGCCGACGGTCTCTCGCAATTCGTCCCGGACCTGCCGGGCCTGGGCGCGGTTGCGATCGGCCATGCCGCCGCCCTGGGTGAGGATGTAGGCAAAGATGCCGATATAGGGCAGCACGATCAGCAGGATGACCCAGAGGACCTTGCCGAAGCCGGAGATGTCCCTGCGGCGGAACAGGTCGCTGGCGGCCGTGATGAACAGCCAGAACCAGAGCAGGAACATGAACACGGCAAAGGCATCGGCCACGAAATTGGCGAACGGAGACTCTCCCAAGGAGAACATGGCTTCCACCGACAGCGTTGTTGGACGTCAATCTATTGTAGGAGGGGGCGGCCGGAAGGCATTAGCGGGGCATCCCGCGACTGGTCCTGGCGTCCCAATTCGGTGCGGCCCCGCACACAAGCTATGCAGCAATGACTCTTCCGCCGGGCGCCGTCCCTCGCCAAGGTTCCTTCAATCGCGAGTTGGGCGGGAGAATGTCATGATTCCGCAGACATTTTCTACTCAGCCGCTGCCGATCTTCGAGCAGCTCGAAGGTTGGCGTCGTTGGCATCGACCGACTTTCGAAGTCCAATCGACCAGCCTCTCGTCCGACGGATTTCTGGCAACGAATTCGAGCTGGAGCCTCGAGGGGCTGACGGTGAGCCGTGTCTGTGCGCCGGCAACCCTGGTCAGCCGGCTGAAGTCGGCTATCCGTCGCAGCGCCGTCGATCATTGGGTCATCAGCCTCAGCGGGCTGAGCGCGAGCGACGTCCAGGTGGATGACAGGTCGGTGACGGTAGAAGCCCGCACGCCCGTCGTGCTGTCGCTGGGCGAGGAAATCCGGGTCTGCCACCACGAATACGATGATCGCGTCCAACTCTTCCTGTCGCGCGACCGCTTCGACCGGATCGGTCACATTCTCGAGGCCGTGAAGGCCGAGATGCTGCCGACCGCGCAGGGCGATTTCCTGGCCGACTATATGCGCCTGCTGCAACGCAACCTGCCGACTCTGGCCGCCTCGGACACGGACCGGCTGCCCGGCGCCGTCGAGGCGATGGTCGCGGCGTGCCTCGCGCCGTCGGCCGATCGCGTCGTGACTGCGCGGCGGCAGATCGAGTTCACGCTGATGGAAAGGGTGCGCAAGGCGGTGCGCGAGAACCTGTTCTCGCCGTCGCTCGGGCCGAAGCGGCTCTGTCGTGACGCCGCCATGTCGCGCTCCCAACTCTACCGCGTGCTCGGCAGCGAGGGCGGCGTGGCCCACTACATCCGGCGCCGGCGGCTCTCCGAAAGCTTCTCGATCCTGTGTGACGCGTCGAATTCATATCCCATCGCCAAGATCGCGGAGATGCTATGCTTCGCCGACCCGTCGAGCTTCAGCCGCGCTTTTCGCCAGGAATTCGGCCTGACGCCGAGGGAAGTGCGGGGGGCCTCGCTCGCGGGCCAGACGATTGCCCTATCTGGCGCAACCGGGGCGAAGGCAACCGGTGTCTCGAGTTTCAGCGATAGCCTGCACGGTTTCTGAGCGAGAGGGCGTCACATGAGCATCGGATACACGGCCAGACGGGAACGCCGGCACACGGCCGAGGTCTTTCGCGACAACTGGATATACCTGGTGCTCCTGGGCATCGCCCTGCTCGTTGGCGGTGCGGCGGCGATCCTGGTTCCCGCGGTGTCGGAGATCCCGGCGAGCCGGATCCTGGGCATCGTGCTGGTCGCCAGCGGTCTCCTCCAGGTCATCCAGTCGAGCAAGATGCTGAACTGGGCCGGCTTCCTCTGGCACATGCTGCTGGCCAGCCTCGCCACGGTCGGC
>DASXQC010000723.1:0-1941 GCA_036493235.1 Reyranella sp. | reverse complement strand
CTCGGAGATCACGCAGCGGATGCCGAAGTCGAGCAGCGCCCACGGCGCGTGCTCGCGGCTCGAGCCGCAGCCGAAGTTCGGACCGGCGACGATGATCTTGGCGTTCTGGTAGGCCGGCTGGTCGAGGATGAAGTCCTTCTTCTGGCCGTCCGCCGTCCAGCGCATCTCGTAGAACAGGCCTTCCTTGAGGCCGGTGCGCTTGATGGTCTTCAGGAAGTTCTTCGGGATGATCATATCGGTGTCGATATTGACCATCGGCATCGGTGCGGCGACGCCCCGCAGCGTAGTGAATTTTTCCATATTTCCCTCGACAATTCGCCGGAATAAACGGGCTTTCGCCGCCCCCGTCAAGCGAGGGCGGACCTAAGGGGCGATCCCCAGTTTCGCAGCCGCCAGTGCATTCCGGCCCTCGCTGTCGGCCAGAACCCAGCCGCTGGTCAGCATCCGCGTCATGTACTGCCTGTTGTAGAGGAAGCAGAAGACGAGCTGCCACAGGCCGCCGGTCACGAGCGTGAACAGCAGGTGGAGTGCAGCGATCAGGAGCTCGCCGCGGAACAGCGGCACGAACCAGCCGAAGAACAGGTAGGTCCAGCTGAAGCCGACATAGCCCTTGCGGGTCATGCCCGACGGGGTGTGGTGGATGATGACCGACGTTGCCATGGCTTTGGCCCTCCCTAGAGCGCACGGGCGATATCCGTCCGGCTGATTCCGGTCGGACGGATATGCTCTAGCAGGCCTGACACGATCTTGGCGAAGCAGAGGCCGGTCGATCGCGCGAACGAGATCCGCTCGGTGATCACGCGCAGTCCGACCGGCCACTTGCCCATGAGGTCCTAGCGGGCCGGCTTGTAGTCCTTGCCGACCGCGCTCGCCTTCTTCAGCGCCGAGACGAGTTCCGAACCTTGCATGAGGACGGTCGTCTTGGCGGACTTCATGGCTCCGCCGCCAGCCACCGCGAGGGCAATCGCCGACATGCTCGCGTTGTCGGGTACGTCGGCGATGATGACGAGGTCATAGTCGCCGAAGCAGTACCAGGCGCCCAGCAGCTTCCCGCCTGCAGCCTCGCACAGTGCGCGGCCCACGGCCTCGACACGGCTCTGCGGACTCTTGAGTTGCGCCGCCCATGACTCGGCGGTGTACGCCGCTTGATACATGTAGATCGGCATGGTCGTTCCCCTTGGGTCGGCCAGCCAGCAAGCACTCGGCTGGCGACCGACAGGCTATGCCGCTCAGTCCGTCTTGACCACCACCGTGCCGGCGATCATGTCGTGCAGGCCGCGCTTGCGCTCCGTGAAGGCCACCATCAGGAAGCCGATCAGCAGGAGCAGCCCCGACACGATCTTGGCGAAGCAGCGGCCGGTCGACCGGGCGAACGAGATCCGTTCGCCCTGCTCGGTGACCACTCGCAGGCCGACCGCGCGCTTGCCCAGGGTGCCGCCGAGCGGGCTGGCGGTCAGCCCCGCCTCATAGAGCCAGTCGACGGCGAACTGCACCGCGACAGCCAGCCAGGAGATCTGGTCGGGATCGTCAGCGAAACAATCGAGGCCCGTGACGGCGCCCAGCAGGCCAAGTGCGATGCCGAGGATGAAGCCGTCGATCAGCGTTGCGACCACCCTGATCCAGAAGCCGCTGTAGCGCAGGATCGGCATTGCGATGGCTTGATCGTTCGTCATCCAGTTCCCGGCCAAGAAAACGGGCGGTGCATCGCGGCACCGCCCGTAGCGATATCACTGGATCGCTGTGAGCGACTTACTGGTAGTCGCGCACGTCGGCGAGGGTGCCCTTGATCGCGGCCGCCGCGGCCATTGCCGGGCTGACCAGATGGGTGCGGCCCCCGCGGCCCTGACGGCCTTCGAAGTTGCGGTTCGAGGTCGAGGCGCAGCGCTCGCCCGGCTCGAGCCGGTCGGCGTTCATGGCCAGGCACATCGAGCAGCCCTGGAT
>DASXQC010000722.1:0-3493 GCA_036493235.1 Reyranella sp. | reverse complement strand
TGCCCTCCGCGCCGGCCGGCGGCAGCGTGCCGTCGCTGAGCTCGGTCATCTTCGGGTAGCTCGGATTGTGCGGATCGCGCGTCGGCGGCGCGGTCTTGAAGTCGAGGCCGGTCGTGTCGATGAAGAACGGTGCGGCCTTGTCGGTCGAGTTGGCGCCGGCCGGCAGGCCTCCCTGCGACGTCACGCAGGCGGGTTGCGCCCAGGCGGCATTCGACAACAACGTGGCGGCCAGCACGGCGAGAAGCTTCGTCATGGTTCGTCTCCCCCGGAGAGCCACCGATGTTAGCGCAGCAAAAGCCTGTGGATAAGCGCCCGCGCGCGAGTCTCACAATGGGCATTGGCTCGCCAATTCGGGCATCGATTCCTCAAGGAATAGCCGAAGCCATTGCCCTTAATAGGTGCTTCGCGCGCGCTCGTGCAGAATCGTCCGGCATGATGATTCTGACTGAATATTCGAAGCACAGGAGCGCGACCGGATTCTTCGTCTGGCCGCCGCCCCTCTCCCTAAACGGTGAGTCCGGCAAAAACGGCGAAAACGGTCGTAAACGGTGCGGCCGGCCTCTACCGGAACGGCGGCTCGTCGAACCCGCGGAGCTTGCGCGAGTGCAGAGAGCCCAGCTCGCCGCGCAACAGGTCGATCGCCTCGAGGCCGATGCGCAGGTGCTCGCTCACGGCGCGCTCGTAGAAGCGCGTCGCGGCGCCGGGCAGCTTGATCTCGCCGTGCAGCGGCTTGTCGGAGACGCAGAGCAGGGTGCCGTAGGGCACGCGCAGGCGGTAGCCCTGGGTCGCCAGCGCGGCGCTCTCCATGTCGACGGCGATGCAGCGGCCGAGGCTGATGCGGCGGCGCTCCTGGCTGTAGCGCAGTTCCCAGTTGCGGTCGTCGTAGCTCACCACCGTGCCGGTGCGCAGTCGCCGCTTCAGCGCATCGCCGCGCTGGCCGGTCACCTTGGCCGCCGCTTCCTGCAGCGCCACCTGCACCTCGGCCAGCGCCGGCACCGGCATCTCGGTCGGCACCAGGTCGTCGAGGATGCGGTCGCGCCGCAGGTAACCGTGCGCCAGCACGTAGTCGCCGATCGTCTGGCTCTGCCGCAGGCCGCCGCAATGGCCGATCATCAGCCAGCAGTGCGGGCGCAGCACGGCGAGATGGTCGGTCGCGGTCTTGGCGTTGGACGGCCCGACGCCGATGTTGACGATGGTGACGCCGCCCTTGTTGTCGGCGCGCATCAGGTTGTAGGCCGGCATCTGGAAGCGATGCCACGGCGCCGCCGCGACCTGCGCCTCCATCGCCGCCTTGGGGCCCCGCTCGACCATCGTGCCGCCAGGCAGCGCAAGACGGGCGTAGGGGCCATCGGGTTTGGCGAGCTCGGCCAGCGCCCACTCGACGAACTGGTCGACGTAGCGCTGGTAGTTGGTGAACAGGATCCACGGCTGGAGTGTGCGCCAGTCGGTGCCGGTGTAGTGCAGCAGCCGGCGCAGCGAATAGTCGACCCGCACTGCGTCGAACAGGGCGAGCGGTCGCGGCTTGCCGTCCTCGAGGCGGAAGGTGCCGTCGGCGATCTCGTCGCCGACATTGGCCAGCATCGGCGTCGGGAAGAAGCGCGCCAGCTCGGCGACCGAGAGATCGCGATGGATGAACTCGTCGCCGGCATCGGTGACGAAGGGATACGGGATCTCCTGCGTGCTGGGGCCGACCTCGATCGTAGCGCCGAACTCGTCGACCAGCGGACGCAGCTGCTCCAGCAGGTAGCGCCGGAAGAAGGCAGGCTGGGTGACCGTCGTGCAGTAGCGGCCCGGCGCCTGGAACTTCGCCCAGGACCGCCAGGTGAAGGGAATGGCGCCGGACGGCTGCCAATCGACGCGCAGCTCGGGATAGCGGAATGCGGCGCGATCTTCGGGCGCCGGCGGCTCGCCGGTCGAAGTGAAGCGCGCCAGCGCCGAACGCAGAGAGTCACAAGCCTGGGTGTGCAGCGCCTCCAGCCGGTCGACTGCCTGCTCGGGCGTCAGGCCGGATGTCGGGCCGGACATTGGGCCGGACATCGCCGCCTCAGCCGTCCCGTCTCAATTGCAGGTCGGCTTGGGCAGCGGCTCGAGCCGGGTCATGCGGTACTCGATGCCGCCCTCGCCCTCCTCGTGCGTGCCGTAGAGCTCGATGCCGTTGTCGAGCATCAGGCTCGACATCTCGTAGGCGGCCTCGCCGTTCTTGTCCTTCGGGTCGGGATCGAAGAAGGCACCGCGGTAGTAGATGCGGCCGCGGTTCTGGGCCAGCGCGGCGCCCTCGTCAGGCACCTTGAAGTCGGCGAGGCGCTTGGGCACCCGGCCGATCACCACGTTGACCTGCTGCGGCGCCTTCACCTTCTCGCCGAAGAAGAACAGCGCGTCGAAGCCGATGTCGCCGGCTTTGGCGTGCTGGAGGGTGGCGCGGGTCATGGCGTTGGGGAACAGCGTGCCCTTGGGCAGCGCGACCGACTGGCCCTCGGGGTCGCTGAACAGCGACTGGCCCTGGCCGTCGTCGCCCAGCGTGGCCTCGCCCTTGAGCTGGCTGGTGGCCTTGCCGTTCACCGAGGCGTTGTGCTCGAACTTCAGTTTCCGGCCGTCGCGGCTCTCGGTCATCGTCGAGGTCTGCTCGCTCACGACCGTGCCCTTGCCGCCCTCGAGCTCCAGTCGCATGCGCTGGTTGATGACGTAGCCCTCACAGGTCTGCTTCAGCTCGAAGGCGTAGGTGCCGGGCGTATCGGTGCCCGGCTTGCCCTTCTCGAGCAGGCTCACCGCATAGGCGGCCTTGTGGGGCTGCAGCTCCTGCGCTGCGGCCGGCACAGCGATCGCCAGCAGGGTGACGGTTACGCATGAAACTCTCAGCATTTAGGCCTCGGCACGGCTTGGATCTGGATCAGGCGGGCATCGACGGCGAAATCACCATAGTCGAGCAACATCGACCGGGCGACGCCATTGGCCAGCAAATCGAGCGCCATCTCATACTCCGGTTGCGCCCCCTGGTCGCCGTTGGCGAAGAAGGCAAAGCGCACCCCCCACGCAGGTTGGCGCAGCAGGCTGACGTCGCCGCGCACCGCCGGACCCGGCGTCGGCTTGGACTTGCCGATCACGGCGTTGACCTGGAACGCGCCGTCGAGCCGGGCGCCGTCGAACACCTTGTAGGAGACCGACTTGTCGCCGAGCTTGGCGTGCTTGATCACCAGCGCGAGATGGCTGGTCGGGAACAGCGTGCCGGCCGGCAGGTCGAAGCTGCGCGGCTCGGGCAAGGTGAAGCTCGCCCGGCCCTTGCCGCCGATGCCCTCGAGGTCGGCCTGGCCCCGCAGCTCCTCGTCGACCTCGTCGTTCTGGGCGTTGCGCACGCTGAAGCGCAGAGCCAGCCCGTCCTTGGACTCGTAGCTGGTAAAGTTGGAATCGGTCTCGAACTCCTCGCCGTCGTTGCGCAGGAAGGTGAGCTTGATGCGTTGCTTCACGTTCCAGGCATCGCAGGAGTCGGTGGTCTCCA
>DASXQC010000721.1:0-2386 GCA_036493235.1 Reyranella sp. | reverse complement strand
CAACAGCACGCGCCGAGTGCTCAGCACCGTGCTCATCCAGGCCGCGGCCGGCGTGACGGCCATTTGCGCGACGCCGTATACCGTGTTGATCCACGAGGCCTCGTCGAAACCGAAGCCCAGGGCGCCCCGGATGTCGGCGAGCCCGAACGTCGTCAGCTTCGTATTGAGCGACGAGATGAACGCGCCGAGCATCACAGCCGCGATGCCGATGATCGGGCGATCGCAGGAATGGACGGTCGCCGCCGGCCTCGGCGGCTCGAGCGCTACGGCCGTCACAGAGGCGGCGTCGTGTCGGTGAGGATCGTCGCCTCAACCGACATTCCCGGCCGCAGCCGGCCGGCCAGCGGGTTCTTGGCGGCGAGCGAGAGCTTCACGGGAATGCGCTGCACGACCTTGGTGAAATTGCCGGTCGCGTTGTCGGGCGGCAGCAGGCTGAATTGCGATCCGCTCGCCGGGGCGATCGCCTCGACGCGCGCGCTGACGACGACACCCGGAAAGGTGTCGACCCGGATCTGGGCTCCCTGCCCGACCACGACATGGGTCAGCTGGGTTTCCTTGAAGTTCGCGATCACCCAGACGTTTTCGAGCGGCACCACGGATATGACCTGCGTCCCGGCATGGACGTATTGCCCATCGCGCACGCCGCGCTCGCTGACGACGCCGGTCACCGGTGCTTTGATCGTCGTGTAGCCGAGGTTGATCCTGGCGAGGTCGAGCGCGGCCTGCTTCGCCTTGGTGTCCGCACGCAGGGCCGACTCCTCGGTATCGAGCACGGCGAGCTGGCGGTGCTGCGCCTCGAGCTCTGCCTGCTTGCTGGCCAGAACCGCGGCAAGGCGCTTGGCGTCGGCGTCGGACTGCTCCACCTTCTGCTGGGTCCCATAGGTGGTGACAAGCAGTGCGCGCTGGCGCTTCGCCTCGAGCTGGGCGCGCTCGGAGTCCGCGGCCCCCGCCGCAATCGCCGCCTCGGCATTGGCGACCTGCGCCTTCTGCGACGCCTTGCGCGCCTTGATGTTCTCGATGGCGGCCTGGGCGCCGGCAAGATTGGCTTCGGCTTGCGCCACCCTGGCGCGATAGTCGGCGTCGTCGATCTGGAGCAGCAGATCGCCGGCCTTGACGTACTGGTAGTCGTCGACCGCGACATGGCGGACATAGCCGTCGACCTGCGCGCTGAGCGGCGTCACGTCGCCCCGGATATAGGCGTCGTCGGTTTCCTGCCGCGTGGCGTTGCCGACCCAGCGGGTCCACTGGGTCGTGAACAGGATGACGATAGCGCCGGCGACCACGACCGCGGCCACCCGAACTGTCCAGTCGGTCCGGATCCAATCGACCCGAATCCAATCGTTCCATCGGCGCCTTGGCGCGACGGGTGGTGCGGCTTGCGGAACAGCTTGCGGTGCTGCATCCGGCGGCGGATCAACCGGGGGAGAGGACTCTGTCATCGGCCCAGCTTAGCGGCTTGCCGACGCCGCACGAGGGGGACGTTGGCCGCCCAAGGCCGCAGGATGGCCTCGCGGACCGCGCCGGCAGGACCCGGCGTCCCTTGCTATGCTACGCCGTCGCGCTTGCGATGTGGGTCGTATTTCGAGAGCACGTCCTTGAGATAGTCCCGGCTCTTCCACTCCGGCGCCGGCGGCTCGTAGCCGGGCCGCGGGACGAATGGATTGGCCGGCACCGCCGCCTGATCGCCCATCAGGTCGGGAACGTAGCGCGGGCAGTTCGGGAAGATCTCGCATTTGACGCGCACCACGACCTTGGCGCCGTGATGCGCGGCCAGCGTCCCGGCATCGTCGTGGATCGTCGCCTTGCCGCGGATGCGCGTGCGGAACGTCTTGCCGTCGAAGCGCACGAACAGCAGCCCGACATTCGGGTTGCGGTGAATGTTGCCGAGCGTGCGGTACATGTTATTGCCGTCATACTCGGGATACTCGAGCGTGTCGGGCCCGGTGATCTGCACGAACCCGGGATCGCCCGAGCGCATGGAGCAGTCGACATTGTCGCCATAGCTCGTCGCGATGAAGAAGAAGCGGGCTTCCGCGATCAGCTTGCGGTCCTGCTCCCACCATTCGAAGTGGAGCCGGTTCTTCTCCAGGCCGTCGGCGACACGGCGTCCGTCGAAGCGGTCCTGCAGCTCGCGCATGCCGTCGTGATAGAACGGGGCGCGGTCGGTCGGGTCGATCATCCCGCCTTCATAGCAGATTGCCGGCAGGCAGGCGTCCGGCGCTTCCCCCTGAAGGGGTAGCGCCTACTTCTCCCGCACGAAGATCGTCGTCTTGTCGTCGCTGTAGGCCTGGCGCCAGCCGGGCATGGTGGCGAGCAGCTTGTTGGCGGGCTGCTCCTTCAGCAGCAGCGTCCAGTCGATGGCGTATTTGTCGAGGGTCTTCTGCAG
>DASXQC010000720.1:0-3130 GCA_036493235.1 Reyranella sp. | reverse complement strand
CCTGCTCGCCCGGATGACGCAGTCGATGACCGCGGTCGACGACAGGACCTTCCGCATCGTGCTGAAGGAGCCGTTCGGCCTGATGCTGAAGACGCTCGCCAAGTCCGCCTCGGTGCCGCTGTTCGTCATGCCCAAGCGCGTCGCCGAGCTGCCGATCAGCCAGCAGCTCGGTGACACCACCGGCTCGGGCCCGTTCATCTTCAAGAAGGACGAATGGAAGCCCGGCGAGAAGGTCGTCTACGTGCGCAATCCCGACTACAAGCCGCGCGCCGAGCCGCCATCGGGCCTGGCCGGCGGCAAGATCGCCAAGCTCGACCGCATCGAATGGCTCTCGATTCCCGACAGCCAGACCGCGATCAACGCGCTGCTGACCGGCGAGATCGACATGATCGAGGCGCCGGCGCACGACCTGCTGCCGGTGCTGGAGAAGGACAAGAACATCGAGATTTTCACGCCCAACGCGCTGGGCAACACCTACATCCTGCGCTTCAACTGGAAGCTGCCACCGTTCGACAATCTCAAGATCCGCCGCGCCGCCGAATATGCGCTCAACCAGGTCGATTTCCTGAAGGCCGAGATCGGCGACCCGCGCTGGTACAAGGAATGCCGCGGCATGTTCGGTTGCGGCGCCGTGCCGTTCGAGACCACGGTCGGCACCGAGGGCATCCTGCGGTCGAACTTCGAGGAGTCGAAGAAGCTGCTCCAGGAGGCGGGCTACGACGGCAAGCCGATCGTGATCATGCAGACCACCGACCTCGCGGAGCTGACCAATCTCGCGCCGGTCGCCAAGAGCCTGCTGGAGCGTGGCGGCTTCAAGGTCGACATGCAGTCGATGGACTGGCAGACGCAGGTAACGCGGCGCGCCAAGAAGGTGCCGGTCGACCAGGGCGGCTGGAACATCTCGATGACCGCCGCCTCGGTCGTCCTGCTGAGCGACCCGATCGTCAACCACTACACCGAGACGAGCGGCGACCGCTCCCAGTTCGGCTGGCCGTTCGACGAGGAGATCGAGAAGCTGCGCATGGCGTTCGCGCGAGAGAGCGACCCCGGGAAGCAGCGCAAGCTGGCCGAGGCAGTGCAGAAGCGCGTGCTGGATCTCGGCGTGACGGTGCCGCTCGGCCAGTACGTCCAGCCGATGGCACGGCGCAAGGGCGTCAGCGGCAATCTCGTCTCGGCGGTCACGGTGTTCTGGAACGTCGAGAAGAAATGACGGCACGGTGCCGCGCGCCGGATCGCGCGCGTGCCCTGCGCGAAACTGTTGTCGCGGTCATCCCGGCATGCGAACCTGTCTGACAACTTGGATGGACAGGGGGAGCGTACGATGGGCGGCAATAGGCTTATTTCGGGCTTGGCACTGCTGGCGGGTCTCACGCTGGGAGCGGGCGGCGCGCTGGCCCAGACCAAGCACTACCGGCTCGCCTACGACCAGCCGGTCGGCACCGGCTACGGCGTTGGCGGCAAGATCTTCGCCGACAAGCTCAACGAGCTGAGCAAGGGCACGATGCTGATCGACCAGTATCCCGGCGCCCAGCTCGGCCAGGAGCCGCAGGTACTGCAGCTGGTGAAGACCGGCGACATCGACTTCTGCTTCAGCTCCTCGGCCAATGCTGCGACCCTGTCGCCGCAGGCCGGCGTGATGTCGCTACACTTCCTGTTCCGCGACGAGGACCACCTCAAGAAGTCGATCGCCAGCCCCGAGGTGTCGAAGGCGGTCCGCAGCATGGTCGACGAGACCGTGCAGGGCAGCCATGTGCTGGCATTGCTGACTCTCGGCTTCCGCGACATCTATTCCAAGAAAGAGATCCACAAGATCGAAGACATCAAGGGCATGAAGGTCCGCGTCCAGGCGTCGCCGACCGAGGACACGATGTTCCCGGCCTACGGCGCGCAGGTCGTCCACATGCCGTTCGGCAACGTCTACACCTCCCTGCAGACCGGGACGGTCGACGCCGCCGAGAACGGCGTCAACGTCTTCCTGGTGAACAAGCACTATGAAGTGGCGCCGGTCATGTCGATGACCGAGCACGAGGCCAACAACAACCTGCTGTGGATCAGCGACAAGCTGTGGTCGAGCCTCACGCCTGAGCAGAAGGGCTGGGTGCAGGCGGCGGCTGACGAGGTCGCCAAGCAGGAGCCGGCCAAGGCGCTCGACCTCGAGCACCAGTCGGCCACCAAGCTCAAGAGCCTGGGCGTCAAGATCGTGTCCGACGTCGACAAGTCGGGCTTCACCAAGATCGCGGCTCCCTACCTCGACAAGATGGCCAAGGACCTCGGCCCGCAGGCCGACAAGATCCGCCAGCTGATCGCGGCAGTGAAGTAGACCCGGTCGACACCCACGACCGAGGAGTGTCTCGTATGGCCGAAGATCGGTCGCTGGTGCTTCCCCGGCAGCGGCACCTCAAATGGCGCTCGCTCGACTGGCTCGAGGCGCTGCTGATGGGGCTATGCGGGCTGACGCTGTTCGGCTTCAGCTTCTCGGTGGTGTGCGACATCGTCACCCGTGAGATCGGCCATCCCTGGCTGTGGCTGCAGGAGGTCACCTCGACCTTCTTCGTCTACGGCATCTTCATCGGCGCGGCGGTGGCGACACGACGCAACGATCATCTCTATCTGGCGGCGGTCGGCGATTCGCTGAGCGGCTGGCCGCGACTGGCCATCGAGGTGATGATCCGGAGCGTCGTGATCGGCGTCGGCCTGTTCCTGACCTGGTTCGGCTACATCAACTTCCTGCGCGGCTTCGCGAGCTTCCGCATGCCGTCGATGACGCCGATCGCCTCGCTTTACGCCGCAATCCCGATCGCGGGCGCGCTGATCGCGCTGTTCGCCTTCGAGCAGCTGGTCAACGGCTGCCGCAACGGCTTCGAGAGACCGCCTGAAGAGACCCTGCCCGAGGAAGGCACGGGCGGGCCATGAGCTCCCCTGTCGTCCTCGGCATCATGACCTGCCTGTTCCTGTTCTTCGGCTATCTCGGCGTGCCGGTGGCCTTCTCACTGACCGCCGGCGTGGTGATCGGCACGGCCTTCACCGACGTCACCTTCGCCGCGATCGTGCAGAAGATGTTCGACGGCGTCGATTCCGAGGCGCTGCTCGCGATTCCGTTCTTCCTGCTGGTCGGCGAGCTGATGAGCTC
>DASXQC010000719.1:0-6106 GCA_036493235.1 Reyranella sp. | reverse complement strand
ACCTTCATGGTCGGCGGGCCGGAGGCGGCGTTCGCCAAGGCCAAGCCGATCCTCGACAAGATGGGCAAGAACATCGTCCTGGCTGGCGAAAGCGGCAGCGGGCAGGCGGCCAAGATCTGCAACAACATGATCCTCGGCATCTCGATGTTGGGCGTGTGCGAGGGTTTCATGCTGGGCAAGCGGCTCGGCCTCGACGCGCAGAAGCTGTTCAACGTGGTGTCGACCGCCTCCGGCTCGTGCTGGTCGCTGGTCAACTACTGCCCCGTCCCGGGCCCGGTGCCGACGTCGCCGGCAAACCGCGACTACCAGGCGGGCTTCACCGCGGCGATGATGCTGAAGGACCTGCTGCTGGCGCAGCAGGCGTCCGCCGCATCGGGTGCGGCGACGCCGATGGGTGCCGAAGCGGCGCAGCTCTTCAGCCTGTTCGTCAACGCGGGCAATTCGGCCAAGGACTTCTCCGGCATCATCAAGATGATCGACGGCAAGTGAGTTGGGGCAAATGATCACCCTCTACGACCTGCTCTTCGACAAGGACTTGCGGCCGAGTCCGTTCTGCTGGCGGACCAAGCTCGCGCTGAAGCACAAGGGCCTGACGTGGCGCGACGAGCCGTGCGGCTTCGGCGACAAGCAGAAGATCGCTTTCGCCAACTCGCAGACCTATCCGGTGATTCATGACGCCACCAAGGTCGTGAAGGACAGTTGGGCAATCGTCCAGCATCTCGACGCGACCTATCCCGACAAGCCATTGCTGCCCGATCGTTCGTACGCGCACTTCATCAATAGCTGGGCCGACACGGTGGTGAACGTCGCGATCTTCCCGGTCATCATCGGCGATCTGTTCGAGCGTGTGCGGCCGCAGGACAAGGACTACATGGTCGAATCGCGCGGCAAGAGGCTCGGGACCACCGACTTCGCGGGCTTCCAGGCCAAGGCGCGCGAGAACAAGGGTGTTGCCAATTTCCGCGCCGCGCTCGAGCCGGCGCGCCGCGTGCTGATGGACCAGAAGTTCCTGTCGGGCGACACGCCGGCCTATCCCGACTACATCCTGCTCGGCAGCTTCCTGTGGCCGCGCACCATCAGCCCGATCGAGCTGCTGGAGAAGGACGACGTCGTTTACGCCTGGCGTGAGCGCATGCTCGACCAGTTCGACGGCTTCGCCCGGAACGCGCCGGCAGCGGCGGCGTGAGGTACGACGCCGTCGTCTTCGACCTGCTGACGGCGCTGATCGATTCCTGGAGCTTGTGGAACGCGGTCGCCGGCTCGGAGGCCGACGGGCTGAAATGGCGGCGACGCTATCTCGAGATCACCTACGGCTGCGGCGCCTATCGGCCGTACGAGACGCTGGTCCGTGAAGCCGCGCGAGATGTCGGCTTGCCGGAACGGCTCGGTGACGAGCTCGAACGACGCTGGCCGGAGCTGCAGCCCTGGTCCGAAGCGCCAGCGGTCCTGAAGCAACTCGGCCTGCCGCTTGCCGTCGCGACCAACTGCTCCAATCGGCTCGGCAGCCTCGCTGCCGAGCGCGTCGGCGTGCCATTCGCGGCGATCGAGACGGCCGAGAGCGTCGGCTTCTACAAGCCGCGGCCGGAGGTTTATCGCGCCGTGCTGCAAAGGCTCGGCACGACCGCACAACGCACGCTGTTCGTCGCGGGCTCGGCCTCCGACGTGCCGGGCGCGAAGGCAGTCGGCATGCCGGTCTACTGGCACAATCGCATCGGCCTCGCACCGCGCGACGATGCGACGCCCGATCATCTCGAACGCACCCTCGATCGGCTGCCGGAATGTGTAACGAGTAGCGGTACAGCGTGGCCAAAAGGCGCGACCACGTAGCACTGCGTGTGAAAGGGTGAAAGCCGAACGGTCCGCTGGTAAGCTCCCTGCAACAAGTAAATAAGAAGCAGGGAGAACAAACATGGCGGAAGCCCCATTCGATCCGGGCGCGCACCGTCTCGGGCCGACTCATTGGTTCGAGGATCTGCGGGTCGGGCAAAGGTTCTACATAAATTCGCGTACCCAGACCGAAGCGCTGTTCGCGGCGTTCCAGCTCGCGAGCGGCGACAATCATCCGATCCACTACGACCGCGAATACTGCAAGGCGCACGGCCATCGTGATCTGCTGGCGCACGGCCTGCAGGTGGCGATCCAGGGCGCGGCCGGCGCCGGCATCTTTCCGCACATCATCGGCGACGCGCTGATCGGCTTCCTCGAGCAGTCGTCCCGCTTCCTGAAGCCGGTCTACTGCAACGACACGCTCTATCCGATGCTGGAGGTGAGCGAAACGAAGGCGGGGCGGACCACTGGCACCGTCACCCTGCGGCTCACCATCCATAACCAGGAGGGCGTGCTGGTCTGCGACGGCGAACACAAGTACCTTGTGAAAAAGCGGCCGATCTAAGGAGAGCTACATGCTCGGCATCATCGCCAAACTCACCATCAAGCCCGGCACCAACGCCGACTTCGAGGCGACCATGAAGGCACTGCAGGCCAAGGTGCAGGCCGACGAGCCGGGCAACAAGCTCTACGCTCTGCACAAGACGGCCGACCCCAACGTTTATGTCATGTTGGAACGATATGACGGTCAGGCCGCCCTCGACGCGCACCGGGCGGCGCCGCACTTCAAGGAGATCGGCCGCAAGCTCGGCGACTATCTCGCAGGGCGGCCCGACGTGCAGGTGATGCAAGAAGTCTGAAGAGTCGACGCATGGATGGAGTCGTTCATCGCCATACCAAGCCCGGGACTGCACCGGGCAGCCTGACCGGGCGGGCGCCTGTGCCGGACGAGGCGCTCGACTTCACCCTGGTCGAATACACGCAGGAGGATGTCGAGGTCCTGCACAATGTCGAGGTCGACGAGTGCCGCTTCCATCTCGGCACGCCCGGCCGCACCTGGATCGATGTCGCCGGCCGGCCGTCGTCGGAAATGCTGCGCGACCTCGGCATGGCCTTCAACCTGCATCCACTGGCGCTGGAGGACGTGTTCCACGGCAACCAGCGGGCCAAGCTCGACCTCTACGAGGGGCAGGGCTTCATCGTCCTGAACGATCCGACCTACGACGGCGGCGAGATCAATCTCCGCCAGGTCAGCATCTTCTTCGGCGAGAGCTATGTCATCTCCTTCCACGACCATAAGCAGGACATCTTCAAGCCCGTGCGCGACCGCGTGCAGACTGCGGGCAGCCGGCTGCGCATGTTCGGCATCGACTATCTCGTGTACGCGCTGATCGATCTTGTCGTGGACCGCAAGTTCCCGCTGATCGAGACCCTGGCCAGCCATATCGAGGAACTGGAGGACGAGGCGCTCGGCCATCCGGACAACGACACACTCGGCCACATCCACCAGGCACGGCGGGCGCTGGTGACTTTCCATCGCCTAGAATGGGCGGAGCGCGAAACCATCCTGCTGATGCTTCGGCCGGAGACGCCGTTCATCATGCCCGAGACGCGCACCTACCTGCGCGACTGCTTCGACCATACGGTTGGGTTGCTCGACCTGATCGAGAGCTACCGCGAAATGTGCAACGGCCTGATGGAAATCTACCTGCTTCAGGCCTCGAACCGCATGTCCGAGGTGATGAAGACCATGGCGGTGATCACGGTCTTCTTCCTGCCGCTCACCTTTCTGACCGGCCTCTACGGCATGAACTTCGATCGCGACAAGGGGAACATGCCCGAACTCGGCTGGCAGTTCGGCTACCTGTTCTTCTGGTGCATCGCTTTCGCGGTGGTGACCGGGGTCTTCATCTGGGTGAAGCGGAAGCGCTGGCTGTGAGCGGCTATCGCATCTTCGGCTCGGAGCTTTCGCCCTACTCGGTGAAGGTCCGCTCGTACTTCCGCTACAAGGATCTGCCCCACGAATGGCTGCTGCGTTCCGCCGCCAACCAGGCCGAGTTCCAGAAGTACGCCAAGCTGCCGCTGGTGCCGCTGGTCGTGACACCCGACGAGAAGGGCCTCCAGGATTCCACACCGATCATCGAGCAGTTCGAGGCGTCGGCGCCGGTGCTGCGACCCGACGATCCGGCGCTCGCCTTCCTCTCGGCGCTGATCGAGGAGTACGGCGACGAGTGGGGCAACAAATGGATGTTCAGCTACCGCTGGGCCTACCTCCCCGACGCCTGGGCGACCGCTGAGCGCATCGCTCAGCAGATGATGGGCGCGCAGGACCCACTGGCCGTGGCGCAGGCGCGCGCGGCGGTGGCCGAGCGCATGACCGGCCGATTGGGTTTCGTGGGCTCAAATGCGACGACCCGGCCGCTGATCGAGGCGTCGTTCAAGCGCGCCCTGGAGGTCCTCGACGCGCATCTGGCGGCGCGGCCGTACGTGCTGGGCGGCCGGCCGGCGATGGCCGACTTCGGCCTGTGGGGCCAGTTCTACGAAGCCGCGACCGACCCGACGCCGGGCGCGGTCATGCGAACGGCGCCGAACGTGATGGCGTGGGTGCAGCGCATGGTCTCGCCCAAGGCGGAGGGGCCGTTCGAAAGCTGGTCGACGCTGTCGCCGGGCTTGATGCCATTGCTGACCGAGGAGGTCGGCCGGCTGTTCCTGCCGTGGTCGGCGGCGAACGCGGAAGCGATCGCGAAGAATGAGAAGACGTTCACCCTGGCGCTCGCCGGCGCGGAGTGGACCCAGGAGCCGCAGAAGTACCACGCGCGCTCGCTGCAGGAGATCCGGCGCAAGTACGCCGCCGCGAAGAGCGCGGTGCTCGACGAGATCCTCGAGAAGGCAGGGTGCCTCAGCGTCCTGCGTAGTGGGGCCTAGGCCGGGCCTTCAGGAAAGCGGCGACATCCCAGGCCTCCTGCAGGTCGAGCTGCGGATGTGCCGGATCTATTCCGCGCGGCATGTTCTGCCGGATGAAGACGACAGCGCGGTCGAAGCGATCCATGCCGGCGCCGTCGTTGAAGCTGTCCGGGCCCCACAAGGGTGGGAACCGGTAGCCCATGCCGGCACGCAGGCCGAGGCCGTGCGGCTGGTGGCAGAGGGCGCAGGTGCGGGCATAGACCCCGGCACCGCGGTCGGCGTCAGCCGGCGCCGGCGGCTCGGGAGCGGGCGCGGCCTGGACGGCCGGCGGGCCGTCGAGCGAGCCGATATAGGCGAGGACCGCCGCCATCTCGCGCGAGCCTTCCGGTAGCGGCTTGCCGTTCATCGACCGCGTCATGCATTCGTCGATTCGCTCGGTGAGCGAGATAACGCGGCCGCTGCGGGCCGAGAACTTCGGATACGCCCTGGCGACGCCGATCAGCGGGATGCCCGCGTGCTTGCTGCCGGCATCGAGGTGGCAATTCTGGCAGGCGAGGCGGTTACCGGCGAAGGGCTTGTCCGTGTCGGGGCCGATTTCGGCGAAGGTCTGCGCCACGAGCTTCTTGCCATAGCCGACGAGATCGTCGGCCGTCGGAGCCGCAGCCGTCGCGACGGCAGCGGGGCGATAGGTGGCGAGCGTGCCGGCTGCGATCGCGCAGCAGACGGCAAGGAAGACGGCGGAGAAAAGCTTCAGGCTCATCCGAGCGACGTGCCGATCAGAGTCAGGCCCGAGAAGCCCAGCAAGGCGAGGATGATGCGGCGGAACTGCGTGTCGTTGACGCGCTGGAAGAGCCGCAGCCCGATCTGCGCGCCGATCACGGTCACGGGCAGCACGATCGCCGCCCAGATGAAGAACGTACGGTCGAGGAAGCCCGCGATGGCGGCGGTGACGACGGAGAAGGCGAGGATGCTCATGTTGAACGGCTGGTTGATGCCGCGCTGCGCCAGCATGTTCCAGCCGCGCAGCTGGGTCCAGATCACGGGGATGGGGCCGCTGAGGCTCGCCATGCCGCCCAGCACGCCACCGCCTAGTCCGGCGATGCCGTCGGCCAACCGGCCGCCGGCCAGGATCACCGGCGGGCGGCGCACGAAGGCCATCCAGGCACAGTAGAGGATCAGGAACAGACCGACGCCCATCTTGAGCGGCTTGATCTCGACGTGGCCCAGCAGAGCTGTGCCGAGCGGCACGCCGATCAGGCCGCCGGCGAGGAACGGCCACAGCCGCGACCAGATGAGTCCGCGCCAGATCCTGGGCAGAGACTGCACGTGGCCGCACACCGAGCAGAAGGCGACGAGGGGTGCGGCCGTTGTCGGT
>DASXQC010000718.1:0-6124 GCA_036493235.1 Reyranella sp. | reverse complement strand
CCCGATTGCGGCATGAAGTACCTGCCGCGCGCGACGGCCTTCGGGAAGCTGAAAGCGATGGCCGATGGCGCGGCGTTGGTACGCAAGGAATTGGGCTAGTTGCGCTGGGCGCGCGCAGCTGCAATAGCGCGTCGTGTCATTGGACCGCGCGCATCCTGCGCGCCCACGAATCATGAGCGCGCAGGATGTGCGCGATCCATATGAGCATGAGAAGACGCGCCGCTAGAGTGGCGCGCCCCCAGCGAAAGACTACCGCGCGATCGTCGTGCCTGCCTGGTCCGAAGTGACTGTGACCGGATGGCCGTTGCGCATCGCCGTGCCGACCCATTTGCCGTCGGGCATGCGGCGCAGGTCCTGAACGTCCTTGTAGCCCTGCGCCTGGAGCCGCGACGTGACGCCTGCCGCACCGGCGGCGGCCGCCTGGTTGCGCGTCGTCTGGGCGAAGGCCGTCGTCGACACGGTGACGATCGCGACGGCCAGAAGGAGGCGGGTCATGACGCGAGCCGCCCTTTCAGAACGGTGCCCGACCGCGCGCCGGTCGCCTCTCCGTTTTCGAACGCGACCGCGCCGTTGACCAGGGTCGCGCGGATGCCCTCCGCCTTCTGGACCAATCGCCGGGCGCCGCCGGGCAGGTCCTTCTCGACGGTCGGCAACTGCGGACGGATGCGGTCCTCCTCGAACAGCACGATGTCGGCCTGGTAACCCTCGCGTAAGAGGCCGCGGCCGTTCATCTCCCAGGCCGCCGCATTGTCGTGCGTCAGCTTCTTGATCGCCTGCTCGAGCGTGAAGGCCTGGCGCTTGCGCACCCAGTAGCTCAGCAAGTGCGTCTGCAGCGACGAGCCCATCTCCTGGCAGACATGAGCGCCGGAGTCCGAGAAGGTCGCGAGCGTCCGCTGGTGGCGCAAGATGCCCAGCACGTCGTCCGGCGCTTCGTTCACCAGCGGTTGGACATAGACCTGGTTGTTGTCGGCGAGCGACAGATCGATCATCACTTCGACCGGATGCTGGCCGCGCGCCTTCGAGAGCTGCTCGACCGACGGATCGTCCCAGTCGACGCCCTTGAGCGCGAACAGGTTGGCGTAGTCCGGCTTGCGCGGATCGGTGGTCGCCGCGCCGCCGCCCTGGAAGACCTTGTCGCGCGGCTTCATCGCCGCCTCGGCCGCGACCAGCGCGCGCCGCACATCGGGATCGCGCAGCCGCCGCTTCTGCTCGTCCATCGGCAAGGCGCGGATCAGCTTCCACGCCGGCAGCACGTCAAACGGCAGATAGGACTTGAGCGAAAAGATCGCGTTGATCGAGCGCGTCGTGCCCTGGCCGAACATGCGTCCGCCGGCGGCGACCGTGTCGTCGATGTACTTCGTCTGGTAGGTCCACGAGGTCGGATCGTCGCCTTGCTTTGTGGCCAGAACGCCGAACATGATCGGCCGCTTGGTCGCGAGCGCTATCTGACGCAGCCGCTCTAGGAAAGCGCGATGGCGCGCACCGCTGGCGATATCAGGACCGACCTGGAAGATGCCGGCATCGAGCTCGGCCATCGCACCGATGATCCGGTCGATCTCCTCCCACTCGGCGAGCCGGCTTGCGACCGGCGTGTCGTCGGGCGTGAGATGTGTCGACGCCCGCGAGCTCGAGAAGCCGAGCGCGCCGACCTTCAGCGCCTCCTGGACCGCGCGCGCCATGCGGGTCATGTCGTCGGCGGTCGCCTTATCGGAGAGTGCGCGCTTGCCCATGACGTACATGCGCAGCGCAGAATGGCCGATATACATGCCGTAGTTGATCGCCTTGGGCAGGCGCTCGACGGTGGCGAGATACTCGGGGAAGGTTTCCCACGTCCAGTCGATGCCGGCGGCCATCGCCTCGGTCGGGATGTCCTCCACCGCCGACAGGCAGCGCGCGTACCATTCGCGCTCTTCGGGCTTGCACGGCGCCAGCGCGAAGCCGCAATTGCCCATCACCACCGAAGTCACGCCATGCCAGCACGAGCAGCTGCCGATCGGATCCCACGCGACCTGCGCATCCATGTGCGTGTGGCCGTCGATGAAGCCGGGCGAGACGATCAGCCCATCGGCGTCGATCGTGCGGACCGCAGCTGTCGTCACCTTGCCGATCTCGGCGATGCGGCCATCCTTGATGCCGATGTCGCCCGAGAAACGTGGCTTGCCGGAACCGTCGACGACCGTTCCGCCGCGAATCACCGTGTCCAGTGCCATGCTCTTCTCCTGTCAGAGACTCGAGACCCTGAAGCAACTCGATGGATCGGGCGACGATAGCGCCGGTTGGGCCTGATCGACCACAGTGAAGCTCAGCGCCGCGAGCTGGTGTTCGCCCTGCAGCACTTCGAGCGTCCAAACGCCCGGCACGAACTCCCAGTCGAGATCGAAGCTGTAGCCGGTATAGGAAACCGCCCCCACTGCCAGTTGCGAATGGCGCTGGTGGCGCTTCAGCAAACCCAGCGCCGCCGGCGGATGCACCGCTTCGGGAAATGTCACCGCGAGGGTGAGGTCGACTGGCGTGCCGGAGTCCGGTCCCTCGACGCGGTACCGGAAGCCGAAATGGACGCGCGGCCGCATCGGCACGGTTTCGGTCGTGGCGACATGGCAGAGATTGGCCAGCAGGTCGGTGACGACGCCGGACGTGTCGCGCTGCTGGCCGACCACCTCGGCCGTGTACAGCCCGTGCTCGAGGATGGTGACGCTCACCTCGCGCGCCGCCGCCGGCTGGGCCAGCACGATCAGCGACGCCAGGAGGAGCGCCAGCCAGCGCGGCATGCTCAGAGCCGGTCCTGGTGTTCGACGATCTTCCAGAAGGTGTTCTTGGCGCAGATCTTGCCGCCGCGGAACGTGTAGATATCGCAGCCTTCGTAGTTCAGGTCCTCGCCCGACGCGCCCCTGCCCTTCACGGTCCAGACCGAGATCGCCCGGTTGCCGGAGAAGATGTACTCCTTGTGGTCCCAGCGCATGTCGGGGATCACCTTGAAGCGGTCCGTCAGCGTCTTGCGGATGGTCTCCTTGCCGGCGAGGGTGCGGCCGACCGACTCGGGTCCGCGCGCCAGCCAGAACGTGGCATCGTCGGTGAAGAACGAGATGATGCGGTCGACGTCGCGGCTGTTGAAGGCGGCTGAGATCGCCTTCATGAGCTCGGGCGTGGCGATGTCGCTGTTGGTCGTGGTCGAAGCGTCCGGCATGCGGGTCTCCCTCAGGGCTTCGTCAGCAACGATTGCAGGCTTGCCCCGAGCCGGCAACCGGCCGGCAACAAAAAGCCCGCCTCGCCGCACGGCGAGACAGGCTTTTGAAAGTTCGTGCGCTTGTTACTGCGCCGAGACTCGCCCCGTGCGATCCACCGTCACCTGGACCGACGTGTTGCCGCGCATCGCCGTGCCGTGCCACAGGCCGTCGGAACCGCGCTGCAGGTTCTGCACGCTCTTGTAGCCGTCCTGCTCAATGCGCTTCTGCGCGGTGTGAGCTGCGCCGGTCATCGGCGGCGACGGTGCGTTAGCGAGGCTCGGGTTGGCCGACGCGCCGGATGAGCCAGACGCATTCATGGTGCCGTTCATCTGGCCATTCATCTGACCAGTGGCCGGCGACTGGACGTTACCGTTCATCTGCGACTGCGTGCCGACGCCCATCTGGGCGCCCTGCATGCCCGTGTTGCCGTTCGTGACGGTGTTGTTCATGCCCGAGCCGGCGCCGGTCGCGGGAGTCGACGCCGTCTGAGCGCTGGCGACGCCCGCCGTAGCCACGAGGGCCAGGGTCAGTAGCGTGGTCTTCATAGGGGCCTCCTGCTGTGCTGATATGCTCCCCTGCAACGCGCGGCGCGGAATGTACGTTCCGTCGCCTGCATTTCTTGCTTTGCCCGGTTTTCGCCACAGGCGTAGCGTTGCCCGAACAAATCGGGGAAACGCGTGGCATACGACTACATCATCGTGGGCGGCGGCTCGGCGGGCTCGGTGCTCGCCAATCGCCTGTCGGCGCGCTCCACCAACAAGGTGCTGGTCTGCGAGGCCGGCCAGGACACCCCGCCTGGGCACGAGCCGCCGGAGATCAAGGACTCCTATTCCGGCACGGCCTATTTCGATCCGCGATTCCATTGGACCGAGCTCAAAGTCCACACCCAGATCGTCAGCCACAACAATCCGCACGAGAACCGCCCTCCCTTGCGCAAGTACGAACAGGCGCGCGTGCTGGGCGGCGGCTCGTCGATCAACGGCCAGATGGCCAACCGCGGCGCGCCGACCGACTACGCCGAATGGGTGACGCGTGGCGCCGAGGGCTGGGAATGGGACAAGGTCCTGCCCTATTTTAAGAAGGTCGAGCGCGACCTCGACTTCAGCAACGAATGGCACGGCAAGGACGGCCGCATTCCCGTGCGGCGCATCCCCGTCGAGCATTGGACCAAGCACGCCCAAGCGGTCGGCGAGGCCTGCAAGCAGGCCGGCATGAAGTTCCTGCCCGACCAGAACGGGGAGTTCGTCGACGGCTACTTCCCGGTCACGCATTCCAACGCCGAGGAGGCGCGCGTGTCGGCGGCGATGGGTTATCTCGACACCGAGACGCGCAAGCGGCCCAACCTCACCATCTCGACCAACACCCAGGTGAAGGCGATGGTGTTCGAGGGTACGCAGTGCGTCGGCGTGAAGGCGATGGTCGACGGCAAGGAGCAGGAGTTCCGCGCGCGCGAGGTGATCCTGTCGTCGGGCGCGATCCATTCGCCGGCCCACCTGCTGCGCGCCGGCATCGGCCCGGTCGGGCACCTGCGGGAGATGGGCATCCCAGTCGTGTCGGCGCTGGAAGGCGTCGGCCAGCGGCTGATGGATCATCCCTCGATCTCGCTCAGCTCCTTCATCCGGCGGGGCGCGCGCATGAACGAGCACACGCGGCGGCACATCCACCTCGGTATCCGCTACTCGTCGGATCTGCCGGACATTCCCAAGGGCGACATGTTCGTGGCGGTGGTCAGCAAATCGGCCTGGCACGCGGTGGGCGAACAGATCGCCTCGATGCTGACCTTCATCAACCGCACCTACTCGGAGACCGGCCAGGTCAAGCTGGCTACGACCGACTGGCGCTCCGAGCCGGTGGTCGAGTTCAACCTCCTGTCCGACAAGCGTGACCTCGACCGGCTGATGAGCGGCTTCAAGAAGATGGCGGCGCTGCAGATGAGCGCGCCGCTCAAGGCGGTGACCGACAACCCCTTCCCCGCCTCCTACTCCGACCGCGTGCGCCAGATCGGCGTGGTGAACAACAAGAACAAGTTCATCACCTCGGTGGTGGCCAAGTTCCTCGACGGGCCCGCGGCTCTGCGCAAGTACATGATCGACAACTTCGTGATCGAGGGCTTCACCTTCGATCAGGTGATGACCGACGACGAGGCGCTCGAGGCCTTCATCCGCAAGGCCGCAATCGGCGTCTGGCACGCCTCCTGTACCTGCCGCATGGGCCGCGCCGACGATCCGATGTCGGTGGTCGACACCCAGGGACGGGTCAAGGGCGTGCAGGGCCTGCGGGTGGTCGACGCCTCGATCTTCCCTATCGTGCCCTGCGCCAACACCAACTTCCCGACGCTCATGACGGCGGAGAAGATCTCGGAGGCCATCCTGCAATGAGCGTAGTCCTGGGAAGCGGCGAGCACCGCTATCGTGTGGTCGAGAACTGGGCGAAGCTGCCCGACGGTTGGGAGTTCCGCGACGTCGCCGCGGTCGCGGTCGACAGCAGGGACCGCGTCTACGTCTTCAATCGTGGCCAGCATCCGATGATGGTGTTCGACCGCGACGGCAACTTCCTGCGCTCGTGGGGCGAAGGCCTGTTCGGCCGCGCGCACGGCCTGCATATCGACAGCGACGACACGCTCTACTGCACCGACGACGGCGACCACACGGTCCGCAAGATCACCACCGAGGGCAAGGTGCAGATGACCATCGGCGTGCCCAACCAGCCCGCGCCCTTCCTGAGCGGCCAGCCGTTCAACCGCTGCACACATACGGCCCTGTCGCCCAAGGGCGAGATCTACGTGTCCGACGGCTACGGCAACAGCCGTGTCCACAAATATTCGCCCGACGGCAAGCACCTGATGTGCTGGGGCACCACCGGCACCGATCCGGGCGAGTTCAACATTGTCCACAACGTCG
>DASXQC010000717.1:0-2243 GCA_036493235.1 Reyranella sp. | reverse complement strand
CCCCTCCGGCGCCCACGCATTTTCGAGCGAAGCTCGAAAATGCTCGGACGGCGCCACCTCCCCAGCTTCGCTAGGGAGGAAAACCCGCCATCGCTTTTGACCGTCAACATCCGAACCTCGCCCGCAGGCGCGGCGCGACATCGCGGGCGAAGCGTTCGAGGCTGGCGTTGGTCTGGTCGGGGCGCATGCCGGGAGGCACGCCCCAGGTCACCAGATCGGTGAAGCCGAATTCCTCGACGAAGGCCGAGAGCTCGGCGACACAGTGATCGACGTTGCCGACCACCCAGGTCTGCGGGATGCGCTTGCCCTCGGAGATACCGGCGACGCCGCCGTGGCCACCCGCCTCCTCGCGGAACTTGTTGTAGACCTCCATGCGGTAGCGCTCGGCCACGCGCACCGCCTGCCAGTCGCGCTCGCGGTCATCGGTCACCAGGACGGACTTGATGATGCCCATGCGATGGTCCGCGGGATCGCGCCCCTCCTCCTTGAGCTTGGCGAGCCACGGATCGAGCGAGCGTTCGCGCTCGCCCTGCGGCAGGAGGTTGGTGCCGAACTTCGCGGCCCGCAGCGCGCCTGCCTCCGCCATGGAAGCGATCCACAGCGGCGGCCCGCCCGGCTGCACGTAGCCCGGCGTGATCTTCACATCTTCGAACTGGTAGCGTTTGCCCGCGAAAGAGAACTTCTCTCCGGTGAAGGCGCGCTTCAGCACCTCGATCCCTTCGTCGGTCAGCGATACACGGCGCGCCACCGGCATGCCGAAGCCGCGGAACTCGTGCGGCGCATAGCCCATGCCGACGCCCATTTCGACCCGGCCGCCCGAGATGTTGTCCAGCACCGCGAGATCCTCGGCGAGGCGAATCGGATGGTTGAACGGCAGCAGGCAGACATCGCAGGAGAAACGCACTTTCTTGGTACGCGCCGCCATCGCCGCCGCGACCGGGATCCAGGACGGCAGATAACCGTCCTCCACGAAGTGATGCTCGGTGAACCAGACGAGGTCGAGGCCGAGCCCGTCGAGCCAGACGACCTGTTCCATGATCGCGGCATAGAGCTGCTGGTGAGTGAGGCCGGACTCCGGCGGATTGCGGAAGTCGTAGGCGACACCGAGGCGGAGCGACTTGCGGGCTTTCATGTCAGCGACTCCTGCAGGCTGAGGAGGTTCTGGGGCACGACCTTGATGAAGCCCAGCCGCGGCGTGTCGATGTCGACGATCAGGGCGAAGGCGAGCCCCACGAACAGGGGCAGGATCAGCAGCAGGCGGCTTTGCCGCGGCGCCGATTTCGCCCCGAAGCCGATCAGCACGCTGCACATGAAGGCGACGCCGCCCATCAGCGCCACGGCCGACATCGGCACGTGATTCCAGAAAGCCGCCTGGGTGTAGCCCTGCGCATTGAGCACGTCGTTCATGCCCGCGACCGCGAGCGCCACGACCGGATCGGGCTTCTGCAGCGCCGGCCCGGTCACGGCCGACCACAGATCATTCTGCAGCCGCGCCACGTCGGCGTTGATCTTCGTGAGGCCGTCGGGGCCGGCGGCATAGAAGTGGATGCGCAGATCGAGGTAACGCTTCAGCAGGCCGCGGACCTTGTCCCGGTCGGCCGCCGGCAGGAGATCGGCGCGTACATACTCCGTGCCGATGGCGTTGGCTTCGGCCTCCTCGAGGTTCTTGCGCTGGTCGTAGCGGCTCGAGGCCATCGAGAAGCTGAAGCCGATGAGCAGGCCGAGCAGCGTCAGGGTCGAGGCGAGGATCAGCGAGAAATCGTCCCGCTGCTTCTCGTCGAGGTCGGTCCGGCGGCGCAGCCAGGCGCCGAGCATGCCGGCCCCCAGCAGCACGACCAGCGTGATCACGAAGACCACGGGCGGGCGGAAGAGGGTGCTTTCCATCTAAAGACTGAGCTCCGGCACATCGATCCAGCGCCGCTCGGCCACGCTCTTGTGGGCGAGATCCGCGAGCTGCACGGCCTTGGCGCCTTCGACCAGGGTCGGCACCAGCGGTGCATCCTCGCCGACGTGGCGCAGGAAGCTCTCCCAGAGCTGGCGGAACGGCGGCTTCGTCTCGATCGTGTCGGGCACCTCCTCCCAGTGCGCCTGCAGGTCGACGCCGCCCGGCCGCGCCGCCTTGATGAAGGCCTCCGGCGTGTTGACCGCGGCCTGGGTGAAGCACTGGAAGCGGCCGGCCGAGGCCGAGCCGTCGGTGCCGTCGATATGCACCATCATGGTGTCGGGCCGCCGCGGCCGGCTCG
>DASXQC010000716.1:0-7119 GCA_036493235.1 Reyranella sp. | reverse complement strand
CACCCGCTCGGCGCTGCCGATGTTGCCGGGATTGATGCGCAGGCAGGCGGCGCCCGCGTCGGCGGCCTCGAGGGCGCGCTTATAGTGGAAGTGGATGTCGGCCACGATCGGCACGTTGCTCGCCTTGACGATCTTGTGCAGGGCCTCGGTCGAGTCCTCGTCCGGGCAGGAGACACGGATGATGTCGACGCCCGCCTCCTCGCAGCGCCTGATCTGCGCGATCGTGGCGTCGGCGTCGGCGGTCAGCGTGTTGGTCATCGTCTGCACGGTGATCGGCGAGCCGTCGCCGACCGGCACGGATCCGACCATGACCCGCCGCGATTTGCGGCGCACGATATCGCGATAGGGACGGATGCTCATGGCGCGGCAATCTACTCGCGCCGCGGCCGCTTATCCAGCTACCGAAAAATGGCTAGAGCCATGTGATTCCGGCATTACCGGCACGCTTCCTGCCGAGACTGCTTAACGGGCGTCGATGATGCGGTACGCAATACCCGCGGGGACAGTGTAGCTTTCGCCGGCGCGGACGTAGGTCTGCGTCAGGACGTCCCCCGCCGGACCGCGCAGCTCGATCCAGCTGTTGGACCGCGCATAGACCTTGGTGTCCGACTGCATTGGCGATGTCGCAGCCCGTGAAGCGGGCGGTGCCGTCGCTTCCTGCTGAGCCACCGGGGCAGGTGCAGGAGCCGGCGCCTGGGCGGCCTGGGCCTGTCCGATGCCCGGCATCGGCATCACGAGCGGCGGTGGCGGCGTCACGACGACGGCAGGCGGCGCCGCGGGGGCCGCGGCCTGCGTCTCCTGCTTGGGCGCAGGCCACACTTCGTTCGCAGCGGCCGCGGCCGGCGTCGCCGCAGGCGCAACCGGTGCGGGGGCCGACGCTGTCGATGTCGGAGCGGCTGGAGTGGAAGCCGCAGGCGCCGGAGACGTCGGCGTATTCACTTCCTGGGTCTGCGCGGGCGACGGGCTCGGCTTGTCGACGGCGGGCTGGGGAGCCGGCGCGGGAGTCGCCATCATGCGATCCGGCACCGGCGGCACCTTCTCGCTCACGATCATTTGCTGGCGCGGCAGGTAGTGCCACACCGCGTAGCCGGCGCCGATCACCAGCAGCACCGTCAAAACAGCAAGACCGATGGGCGCGCGCTTCTCGACCAGCGGGAAGTCGGCCGGCAGCGTCACCGGGCGCGCGATCGGCACCGGGCCCGACAGCTGATAGGCCGTCATCACCTTGTCAGCATCGAGGCCGATATAATTGGCGTAGGCGCGCAGGAAGGCTGGAATATAGGCAGCACCCGGCAACTGATCGAAGCGACCTTGCTCGATCGCCTCGATGTACCGGCTACGAATGCGAAGGCGCGCGGCGACGTCATCGATTGCGAGCTCACGCGCCAAGCGCTGATCCCGCAGTAAACGACCGACCGCCCGGCCTGGAGATGACTCTCGCTCCATGCTCCGCCAATCAACTTGGTCCGGCATGAGCCCCCTCTGATGCCTAACGGCGACGTTTTACCAGAGCCTTTTGACAGGGCAAAACTGATTCGGGTTTTGCCGCTAAATTTCGACCGCATGATCAGCCGCGAATAGACGCAGTGTCTCGCGCAAACGCTGATCGGGTTGTGCAAGTACGGAAGTGACGAAGTCGCTCGCTTCCTTCAAGTCGAGAGAACGGACCATGGCCTTAACCGGTCCGATTGATCCAGGAGCCATCGACAAAGTGCGAACACCGAGGGCGAGCAGCGCCAGCGCCTCGACCGGACGACCCGCCATCTCACCACAGACCGAGAGATCGACGCCGGCCGGCCGCGTCTTCTCAACCACAAAGTGTAGTAGTCGAAGCAGTGCGGGGCTCAAGGTGTCGTAGCGTCCGGCCAATCGCGTGTTGCCGCGGTCGGCCGCATACAAAAATTGCAATAAATCGTTGGTGCCGACGGAGATGAAGTCGACGTGCGGGAGTAGAGTGTCGAGCTGCCATGCGAGGGCCGGCACCTCGAACATAACGCCGACGCGCAGGCGCTCCGGCACGGCAAGTCCGCGCCGGTGCGCGCGGTCGAGCTCGAGTTCGAGCAGCTTGCGTGCACTCAGAAGCTCGGCCACCTCGGCGATCATCGGGAACATCACCGAAAGCGGCCGGCCGTTGGCTGCCTGGATCAGCGCGCGCAGCTGACGGCGCAGCATCGCCGGCCGATCGAGGCCGATGCGGATCGCGCGCCAGCCCATCGCCGGATTTTCATCGCCGAACGCGCCGACATAAGGCAGCACCTTGTCGCCGCCGACATCGAGCGTGCGGAACGTCACCGGCTTGCCGTCGGCGACGTCGAGCACGCGGCTGTAGAGCCAGGCCTGCGCATCGACGTCGGGAAACTCCGAACGCACCATGAAGGGGATCTCGGTGCGATAGAGGCCGACGCCGTCGGCGCCGGTCTCGTCGAGATGCTGCATGTCGATCAGCAGACCCGCATTGATGTGCAGGCCGATGCGCGCCTGATCGCGCGTCGCCGACGGCAGCTCGCGCAACGCCGTGTACTTGCGCAGGCGCTCGGCGCGCGCCTCGATCGCGGCGTTGATCGTCTGGACGATGTCCTCGGCCGGCCGCACCAGCACCTGCGCGTGATCGCCGTCGATGATCATCGGATCGCCGGGCTCGATGCGCGCCAGCACGTCGGGCGCGCGCCCGACCACCGGAATATCAAGTGCGCGCGCCACAATGGCGACGTGGCTGAGCGCCGAGCCTTCCTCGAGCACCACGCCACGCAGCCGCGCGCGGTCGTAGTCGAGCAGCTCGGCCGGTCCCATGTCGCGCGCGATCACGATCATGTCCTCCGGCAGCGCGCTCGGGTCGAGGCTGGCGCGGCCGGTCAGCCGCAGCTGAAGGCGGTTGGTGAGATCCTGCAGATCGGAGAGCCGCTCGCGGATGTAGGGATCGGTCGATTGGCCGAGCCGCGCGCGCACGTCGTCGAAGGCGCGCTGCACGCCCGCCTCGGCGGTAAGGCCCGAGGCGACCGCCTCGCGCACACGCTCGATCCAGCCGCGATCGTCGGCGAACATGCGGAAGGTCTCGAGAATCTCGCGCTGCTCGCCCGACTGCATATCGTCCGCCTCGAGCAGGCGGTCGACGTCGTCGCGCACCGCGCTCAGCGCCTCGTCGAAGCGGATCTGCTCGGACGCGATGTCCTCGGCCACAACCTTCTGGATGACGATGCGCGGCTCGTGCAGCACGGCGCGGCCGACCGCGATGCCGGGCGTGAGCTGCACGCCGTCGATGCGCAGCGGCAGCAGGCCGAGGCCGTCGACCTGCTGGACCTCGTTGGGGCTGACGATGTGCTGCGCGGCGACGATCTCCGCCAGGACCATGGCGATGGTCTGCAGCGTCTCGATCTCTTCCTCGTCGTACTGGCGGCGGGTGCGGTTCTGCACCACCAGCACGCCGTGCACGCGGCTGGCACGGACGATCGGCACGCCGGCGAGCGAGTGATAGATCTCCTCACCCGTCTCCGGGCGGTAGGCGAATTGCGGATGGGACTGCGCGTCGTCGAGCGCCAGCGGCCGGGCGTGCGCGGCGATGTCGCCGACCAGGCCCTCGCCGAGCCGCAGGCGGGTGCGATGCACGGCCGAGGGATTGAGGCCCTGGGTGGCGAACAGCTCGAGCACCTCGCCGGCGCGCAGCAGGTAGATCGAACACACCTCGGCCACCATCTCGTTGGCGACCAGGCGCACGACTTCGCCCAAGGTTTCCTCGGGCGTACCACCACGCGCCATCGTGTCCCGGAGCCGCTTGAGGAGCATTCGCGGTCCGGCCAGGGGAGTCCCTCTCTCCATGGTCAGACCGCTAGATGCTTGAGTCGGATGACGACGAAGCTGCGGTCGATAATGCAGGCACAAACGCGCCAAGCCGCCGAGAGGCGGGCTTTCTGGGCGGTCATCTGTTGGCGCCGGCCGAGCATGGCCCGCTTATAGCAAGATGCGCGCCGAAATGCCTACCGGCTAATTAGCGCCCCGCATGAGGGAACCTTATGGGAGGAAACCTTATGCGGCGTCCAACTCATAGGCCGTGTGCAGGGCCCGGACGGCCAGCTCGGTGTACTCGGCGGCGACCAGCACGCTCACCTTGATCTCCGAGGTGGAGATCACCTGGATGTTTATCCCCTTGGCCGCCAGGGTCTCGAACATCCTGAGCGCGACGCCCGCGTGGCTGCGCATGCCCACGCCGATCACCGAGATCTTGGCGACGTTGGTGTCGGTCTTGGCCTCGCGGAACTTGAGCTCGGTCTTGGCCTTCTCCAGCCGCTCGACCGCACGCGCTAGATCGGCGCGGGGCACCGTGAAGGTGATGTCGGTAGAGCTGCCGTCGACCGACACGTTCTGCACGATCATGTCGACGTTGATGTTGGCCTCGGCCAGCGGTCCGAAGATGCGCGCTGCGACGCCTGGCTGGTCCGGCACATGGGTGACGGTGATCTTGGCCTCGTCCTTGGCGAAGGCGATGCCGCTCACGACTGACTTCTCGAGCCCCTGGGCCATGATCTCTTCCTCGTCCACAACCAGCGTGCCGGGCAGATCGCTGCCCAGGGCCTCGTCGAACGACGACAGCACCTGCACGCGTACATGATGGTTCATCGCCAGCTCGACCGACCGCGTCTGCAGGACCTTCGAGCCCTGCGACGCCATCTCGAGCATCTCCTCGTAGGTCACGCGGTCGATCTTCTGCGCCTTCTCGACGATCCGTGGATCGGTCGTGTAGACGCCGTCGACGTCGGTGTAGATGTCGCAACGGTCGGCCTTGAGCGCCGCCGCCAGCGCGACCGCCGAGGTGTCCGAGCCGCCGCGGCCCAGCGTGGTGATGCGGCCCTCGGGAGACACGCCCTGGAAGCCCGGCACGATCGGCACCTCGCCCGCGGCCATGCGGCGGATCACGTCGACGGTCTCGATGTTCTGGATGCGCGCCTTGGCATAGGCCGCATCGGTCTTGATCGGGATCTGCCAGGAGACATAGGAGCGCGCGTTGACGCCGAGCTGCTGCAGGGCGATCGCCAGCAGGCCGATCGTCACCTGCTCGCCAGTCGCAACCACGACGTCGTATTCGCGCGCGTCATGCAATGGCGCGATCTCGTTGACCCACTTCACCAGCTGGTTGGTGGCACCCGACATGGCCGAAACCACGACGGCGACCTCGTTGCCGCGCTCGACCTCGGCTTTGACCTTGCGCGCCACGTTCTTGATGCGATCGGTGTCGCCGACCGAAGTGCCGCCGAATTTGAGAACGATGCGCGCCATGGACCTGCTCGAAAGCGGGGTATAGACACCGGGGGCGTATAGTGGGTCAAGGGCGACCATGGTCGATTCGGCACCTATTCCGGCGGGTTCGACCGTCGATCCGGCAGAGATCGAGCGCTTCGCCCGCATCGCGGAGGAGTGGTGGGACCCGCACGGCAAGTTCGCACCGCTGCACCAGCTGAACCCGGTCCGGCTGGCCTTCATCCGCGACCACGCCGCGGCCCACTGGCAGCGCGATCCGCTGTTGGGCACCCCCCTGCGGGACCTGTCGCTGGTCGATATCGGCTGCGGCGGCGGCCTGATCTGCGAGCCGATGGCGCGGCTGGGCGCCCAGGTCACCGGCATCGACGCGACCGGCCGCAACATCGCCACCGCCCGCCTGCACGCCGAGGGCCAGGAACTGGCGATCGACTATCGCGAGACCACGGCCGAGGCGCTGGCCGGGACGGGCACGCAGTTCGACATCGTGCTGGCGCTGGAGATCGTCGAGCACGTGGCCGACGTCGACCTATTCCTGGACTCGGTCAGCCGGCTCGCCAAGCCGGGCGGGCTGGTGTTCATGTCCACGCTCAACCGCACCGCCAAGGCCTGGGCGCTCGCCATCGCCGGCGCGGAGTACGTGATGCGCTGGCTGCCGCGCGGCACGCACGACTGGCGCAAGTTCCTGAAGCCCTCCGAGCTGGTGCGCGGGCTGCGCCACGTCGGCGTCGAGTCGCAGGAGATCGTCGGCGTGGTCTACAGCCCAATCAGCCGCGAGTGGTCGCTCCACAAGCGCGACCTCGACGTGAACTACATGCTGTACGGCAGCAAGGGCGTTGGCTGAGCCAGGCACGACGTCCTCCATCCCCAGGGCGGCAGCGTGGATGGCGGGTTGGCTCGCCTGCATCGTCGTATTGACGGTCGTGGGCCGCGAAGCGCAGCGCGAGATCAGCGTGTTCCAGGTGATGGAGGTGCGCTCGCTGCTCGGCATCTGCCTGCTCTATCCGCTGATCCGCCGCGACGGCGGCTTCCGCGCCATGAGGACGGGCAACATCGGGCGGCAGATCCTGCGCAACACCGTGCACTACGGCGCGCAATGCTGCTGGCTGAGCGCGCTCACCATGATTCCGCTGGCCCAGGTGATCTCCATCGAGTTCACCATGCCGATCTGGACGGCGATCCTCGCTGTCGCCTTCCTTGGCGAACGCATGGGCCCCTGGAAGACCACCGCCGTGGTGCTGGGCCTGGTCGGTGTGGTCATCATCGTGCGGCCGTTCGGCGGCACCGTCAGCACCGGCCAGCTGATCGCGCTGGTCGCGGCGATGGGCTACGCGACCTCGGTCATCCTGGTGAAGTCGCTCACCCGCACCGACCGCGTGCTCGTCATCATGTTCTGGATGGTGGTGATCCAGTCCACCCTGGGTATCGGGCCGGCGATCGCCACGTGGCAGTGGCCATCGGCAGCGACCTGGGGCCTGCTGCTGGTGATCGGCTTCTGCGGCACCTACTCGCACTACTGCCTGACGCAGGCGCTCCTGAACGCCGACGCGACGATCGTCGTGCCGATGGATTTCCTGCGCGTCCCGCTCGCCGCGCTCACCGGCTGGCTGATCTACATGGAGCGGATCGACCTGCTGACCGCCGCCGGCGCCGCCCTGATCCTGAGCGGCAACCTGCTCAACCTGAAAGCGGCGAAGAGTTAGCGCGAAGTTGCTTTTCGTCGACTCGGCTCTTGGCGGGAGTCCACAAGAGTCCACTCGGGTGTGGACCGGTTGGATGCCGAAGGCACAAGGGTTTCGGGCCAGGAGTCCACGAGTCCCGCCACTTTCCCTCCTGAAAAAACACCTCATTCAGGAGGCGCGGGCTGAAATG
>DASXQC010000715.1:0-3048 GCA_036493235.1 Reyranella sp. | reverse complement strand
GCGCGACGACGTGGTCGACGAGCTGCGCGCGCACAGCGTCGAGGCCGACCTCGGGACGGTCACGCCGCATCGGTCGATCGACGAGTGCCTCGGAAGAGGGCCGTAGCATGTCCCTTCGCAGCCTTGCGGGATGTCTGCTGGTCGCCTTGACCGTTGCCGGCGGGCGTGCTTCGGCTACGCCGCGCTCGCAGTCGACAGCTTCGGACCGCGGTCCATCACGGCTTCGACGAGGTCGAGCTGGCCGTCATTCCGTCCCGAGGTGTTACCTACAAGGGCTATCGCGTCGAATACGATGAACAGGCAACGCGCGACGCTATCGGGCGCGTGCGCCGCTTTCTTCAGCGCACCATCGCGGCGGAGTAGGGCACCTTCATTCGAAGCGGATGCCGGCGTCGGCGACGACCTTCTTCCAGGTCTCGGTTTCCTGGGCGATGTAGGCGGCGGCCGCGTCGGTCGTGCCGCCGAGCGCCATCATGCCCTGCTGGGCATAGGCCGTGCGAACGTCGGATGAGGCGAGAGCTTTGCTCATCAGGCCGTTCAGGATGCTGACGAGCTCGCGCGGCACTTTCGACGCCACGACCAGCGCGTACCAGTTTGTGGCGGCGTAGCCGGGGAACCCCGATTCGGCGATGGTCGGAACGTCGGGGTCGAGCGGCGTGCGCTTGGCGGCCGTCAGCGCGATCGCGCGGGCGCGCCCTTCGCGAACCGCATTGGTCGCGGTCGGGCCGCTCGCCATGGCGGAAGGCACGTGGCCCGCCATCAGGTCGTTCATCGCCGGGCCGCCGCCGCGGAACGGCACGTGGTTCAATTTGGCGCCGCTGCGCGAGCGCAGCAACTCGCCGGCAAGATGGCCTGCGCTGCCGATGCCGGCCGTGGCGTAATCGATGCCATCCGGCTTGCGCCCCAGCTCGAGATAGTCGGCGAGCGTATGGACCTGAACGCTGGGATGCACCACGAGCACGTTCGAAAAGTCGACGGCGAGGCAGACTGGCGCGATGTCGGTCGGCGGATTGTAGCCGGCGTCCTTCATCGCATAGGGATTGACCGACAGCATCCCGACCGTGGCGAGCAGGATCGTGTATCCGTCCGGCGGCGCGCGCAGCAGCTCGCGCATCGCGACCGTACCGGCGCCGCCGGTCTTGTTCTCCACCAGGACCGACAGCCCGTCGCTCTTGGTCAGCTCCTGCGCCAGGATGCGCGCGACGATGTCGAGGCCGCCGCCGGGCGGCGTGCCGACCAGGATGCGGAGTTGCTTGGACGGGAAGGATTGTGCCCGGGCCAAATTCGGCAACAGGGCCACGGCCGCTGCGGAGCGGATCAACGATCGGCGATGCATCGGGCGTTCCTCAGTAGACCGACTCGAGGATCGGCATGACTTCCTGCGCCGCGTGGATCGGCCGCGGGTTGCTAAAGGTCCAGTCGTCGAGCATGCAGTTGGTAGCGATGCGCTGCAGGTCCTCGCGCTTGACGCCGACATCGCGCAGGCGCCGCGGCAGGCCGAGTCCGGATATGAAGCGGTCGAGCACCGCGCTCGCCGGCTGCCCTGTCGCGCCGAGGGCCGTGCTGATCTCGGCCTGGCGGTCGCCGTTCACCTCGGCGTTGTAGGCCAGGACCGCCGGCATCATCACGCACGAGGTGTAGCCATGCGGCACGCCGGCACTCCCGCCCAGCACGTGGCCGATCGCGTGGCTCGCGCCCATGCGCGTGCCGCCGACGATGCCGATCATCGAAGTCCAGGCGCCGATCTGGCAGTCCAGCCGCGCCGCCAGGTCCGACGGATCGCGCTTCACCGACGGCAGGCCGCGGCCGAGCAGGCGCAGCGCCTGCAGCGACGTGCTGTCGGTGTAGGCGTTGCCGTCGATCGAGCAGTAGGTCTCGACCGCATGGTCGACCGCGCGGATGCCAGTCGAGAGCCACAGCCACTCCGGCGTGTGCACGGTGATGGCGGGATCGAAGATCACCTGCAATGGGATCAAGCCGGGATGGATGTAGGCCTGCTTCAGCCGCAGCCGCGGTTCGGTGACGCCGGCGCGGGCATTGAACTCGCCGCCGCTCAAGGTGGTCGGCACGCAGATCTGCCGGATCTTCGGTGCGCGGTAGTTCGGGAAGGTCCGCTTGCCCGTGATCTCGTCGACGATGGTGCGAAAGGGCTCGAGTCCGTCCGGCTCGCAGATGTCGTGCTCGAGGCAGAGCGTGACGACCTTGCCACCGTCGGTCGTCGAGCCGCCGCCGACGCTCAGCAGCAGGTCGCAGCCGGCCTCGCGGGCGGTGTTGGCGCAGGCGACCACAGCATCGCGCGGGCTGTGGCCGGGCATGTCGTCATGCACGCCGGCGTAGCGTGGACCCAGCGCATCGGCGATCCGACGGACCACATCGGTCTTCCGGTTGAGCGTCGCACTGGCGAGGATGAACACCCGCTTGGCGCCGAGCCGGTCTGCTGCGTCCACGACGGCGTCGGCGGCCGGTCGGCCGAACACGACGCGATCCATACCCGTAAAGACGATCTCTCCAGCGCGCATGTCGCAGAGGCTATATACTGGGCGAGTGCAGGGGAAGGGCGGAGGGGAAGGGATGAACGCATCCAAACTCTTGCGAGACCGCATTCGCGCTGGCGAGCACACGACCGTGACCACCGGGCTGGCGCCGGGCCATCTGCAGGCCAACCTGGTGATCCTGCCGACCGACTGGGCCGACGAGTTTGCGGCGTTCTGCGCGGCGAACCCCAAGCCTTGTCCACTGATCGCGCAGAGCACGCCGGGCGATCCGACCTTGCCGGGCCTCGGTCCCGACATCGACGTGCGCCGCGACCTGCCACGCTACCGCGTGTTCCGCGACGGTGAGGCCGTGTCGGAGGAGACGGATATCAGTGCGCTGTGGCGCGACGACTCGGTCGCCTTCGCGCTCGGTTGCTCCTATTCGTTCGAATCGGCGCTGCTGGAGGCCGGCGTGCCGATCCGGCACATCGAGCAGGGCAAGAAGGTCTGCACCTATCGCACTGCGCTCGACACTGTGCCGGCCGGCCGCCTGCATGGCCGCATGGTGGTGTCG
>DASXQC010000714.1:0-2660 GCA_036493235.1 Reyranella sp. | reverse complement strand
CCGACGGTGCCTGAGCTCACCAACGCAAACTTCGGCCAGGTCATCGTCATGACCAAGGGCCTCGACGCGCGCGAGCGCGTGGTGGGCGAACTCAGCCAGTTGTTCAAGGACCACTTCGAGGCGGTGCGCGGCCGCGTTTCGCGCCTGCAGAACGGCCCGCCGGTCGCCTATCCGGTGATGTTCCGCGTGCTGGGCGAGGATCCGCAACATGTCCGCGCCGTCGCCGAGCAGGTCCGCCAGGTGTTCAAGGCCGATCCCGACACGCGAGACATCAACTTCGACTGGAACGAGCTCGCCAAGTCGGTGCGGCTCGATGTCGACCAGGCCAAGGCGCGGGCGCTGGGCGTCGATTCCCAGCTTCTGAGCAATGCCCTGCAGACCATCCTGTCCGGCGTGACCGTGACGCAGTACCGCGAGGGCACCGAGACGATCGACGTCGTCGCCCGTGCGGTGGCGCCCGAACGCCTCAGCGTCGAGGGCCTGGCGTCGATCCATCTCCGCACTTCGACCGGCGGCATCGTCTCGCTCGACCAGCTTGCGACCCTGCACTACGAGCTCGAGGAGCCGATCCTTTGGCGGCGCAACAAGGAGCTGCTGATGACCGTCCGTGCCGGCGTGCGCGACGGCGTGCAGGGTCCCGACGTTGCGACGCGGCTCGACAAGGCGCTGGAGCCGATCCGAGCCAGCCTGCCCACCGGCTACCGCATCGAGGTCGGCGGCGACAAGGAGGAGAGCGCCAAGAGCCAAGGCTCGATCTTCAGGATGATGCCGGTGATGGCCTTCCTCACCCTGCTTTTCCTGATGCTGCAGCTGCGGAGCTTCTCCAAGCTCGCGCTGGTGCTGCTGACCGCGCCGCTCGGCATGATCGGCGTGGCGCTGTTCCTGCTTCTGTTCAACCAGCCGTTCGGCTTCGTGTCGCTGCTCGGTACGATCGCGCTCGCCGGCATGATCATGCGCAACTCGGTGATCCTGGTCGACCAGATCGACCAGGACATCGCCGCGGGCCACGCCGCGTGGGACGCGGTGATCGACGCCACCGTGCGCCGCGCGCGGCCGATCCTGCTGACCGCGGGCACGGCGATCTTCGCCATGATCCCACTGTCGCGCAGCGTGTTCTGGGGCCCGATGGCGGTGGCGCTGATGGGCGGCCTGCTGGTGGCGACCGCCCTCACCCTGCTCTTCCTGCCGGCGCTCTACGCCGCCTGGTTCCGGGTCAAGCGGCCCGCGGCCGAGGTGGCGCAGCAGGTGCCGCACGTGCCACCGGCGCTCGCTCTCGCGGCGGAGTGAAAGACTCACCCTTTCCTGCGCGCCTGCTTCGTCTTCGTTCGGAACGACAGCTCCAGCCGGTCGAACAGTTCCTGGCCTTGCGCGACCAGGTCGTAAGGGCGGCGATAGAGCAACCACACCGCCGTGAGGTGGCACAGCCCGCCCATCAGCATCGACATCGCGAGATACGGGTCGAGTGTCTTGTCATAGGCGCCGCTGGCGATGGCGCCGCGGATCAGTTCGACGTAGCGCAAGCCGTAGCGGTCGACGGCCCGCCGGATGCGTGCCTCGCCGATCGCCGCACTCGGCCAGATCTCCAGGAAGAACACCCGACCCCAGTCGGGATTGGCGCGAATGTATTCGAGGTTACGCACATAGATTTCGCGTAGGCGCCGGCGCGGATCGGCTGATGGGGCGTCGTCGAGCTGCTGGTACAGCGCGAGATAGTTCTCCTCCGGCACCGCCGCGACGAGCGCCTGCTTGTCCTTGAAGTAGTCGTAGAGGCTGGGCAGCGGCACGCCGGCCAGCTTGGCGATGTCCGTCAGCGAGGTCTGGGCGATGCCACGCCGGCCGAACAGGCGGGTGGCCGCCGCAACGATCTTCCGCCGCCGCTCCTGGCTGCGCTGCTGCTTGAGCTTCAACTGACTTTGACCGAGATCTCGAGGCCGCCCTCGTGGCTCAGCAAGACGGAACGGAAGCCATTCTTCGGATCGCGCACGAAGGCGGTGTAGTCGGCGTACTCATGCTCGTAGCGCTGGACATTGTCGCAAACCACGATGGCGCCGGGCCGCAATTGCGGCGCCACCACGTCCATGACCGGACGCACCAGCGGAATCCAGCTGTCGAGCAGCAGGAAATCCACCGGGCCGCCGGCATTCTTCAGCGTCTGCCGTGCATCGCCGACACGCAGGTCGACGAAGCTGGCGAGCCCCGCATCGGTGAGATTGGCGTTCGCAACCGTGGCCTTGGTGGGCTCGATCTCGGTGCCGATCACGAGGCCAACACCGCCCTCCTCCCGCACCGTGTCGCGCACAGCCGCCGCGAGGTAGATCGTCGACACGCCGAACGACGTGCCGAACTCCACCACACGGCGCGCCTTGAGCGAGCGGCAGAGCATGTAGCAGAGGTCGCACTTCTCGGGATCGAGCGCCACGAACTTGTCACGCACGAAAGCCATGTCCTCCGGCGAATCGGGATCGGTGCCGCGCTTCGCCTGTTGTTTCTTGGCATCGTAGTAGCGGCGTACCTCCTCTGACTGAGCGCGGGCTTCCTCATCCAAACGCTGCAGCACGGCATCGGCGCGCGGATCGCACAACACGGTCTTCATGCTCTCTCCTCGTTTGCCGGGGGCGCGCCGCCCCAGTGGCGCGTCATGCTCTGCTCATTCGGACCAC
>DASXQC010000713.1:0-1760 GCA_036493235.1 Reyranella sp. | reverse complement strand
TCACGCGGACTTAGCCGCGAACTCGGTGTCTTTCTTCGGGATCAGGTCGTAGGGCAGGGCGAAGCCCGGCATCGCCATGATGCGCTCACGCCAAGCCGCCGCGTGCGGCCGCTTGTCGAGGTTCATGCCGCCCTCGGCCATGAACACCATGCGGCCGAAGCAGCCGAGATCGGCGATGGTGCAATGGTTGCCGACCAGCCACTGCCGGCCGTCCAGCGCCTTGTCGACGAAGTCGAGCGCCGCTTCCGCACCGGGCCGGAAGTAGTCGACGATCTGCTGCGGCACGTCGGGCCGGAAGCGGGCGAAGTGGCGGACGCGCGCCACGTTGGTGATGGCGTCATTCTCCCACGACAGCCATTCGCGGCAGTGGATGCGGTCCTGCTCGTTGTCCGCCTCGAACTTGGCCGTGGTGCGCGCAAGATAGTCGAGGATCACGTTGGACATGATCAAGGTGAGCCCGCGGTGCTGCAGCACTGGCACCTGGCCGTAGCGGTTGATCGCAAGATGGGCGGCTTCCTTCTGCACGCCCTTCTTGAGGTTCACCGTCCGGAACGAGAACGGCAGGCCGCTCAGGACCAGGAACAGCATCGGCTTGTAGCTCGAACTGGAGGTGAAGCTGCCGTGCAGCACGAGTCGGTCGGGGGAGCGGTTGGCATCGGTCATGCTAGTATCTTGCCCCATGTCCGACGAACGCTACACCGTGATCCTCGGCGACCGCCGCTATGCGATCCATCGCAAGTGGGCCAAACCCAAAAAGCCGTTCGGCTTCCTGTCGGACCTGATGGTCGACGGCGAGGGTCGGGTGCACGTGGCGCAGCGCGGAACCGATCGGCCGGTCGTAGTGTTCGACCGAGACGGTCGCGAGGCCGGCAGCTGGGGCGAGGGCGTACTCGCCGAGCCGCACTACATCAATGCCGGCAACGACGGTGCCATTCTGGTCGCCGACCGCGATGCACACCAGGTGCTGCGCTTCGACAAGGACGGCAAGCTCCTGCAGGCGCTGGGCCGGCGCCACTGGCCCGAACTCGATGCGCCGTTCAATCATCCGACCGCGGCAGCAGAATCGGCCGACGGCGAGATCTACGTGTCCGACGGCTACGGCAACTCCAACGTCCATCGCTTCACACGGGATGGCCGGCTGCTCGGCACCTGGGGCCAGCCGGGCCACGGGCCGGGCGCCTTCACCACGCCGCATGCCATCGCCGTCGACCGGCGCGGCCGCGTGCTGGTGGCGGACCGCGAGAACAACCGGGTGCAGGTGTTCCATCCCGACGGCGCTTTTGCCGCCGAATGGGTCGACTTCTATCACCCGATGCAGATCTGGATCGACGATCGCGGCCTGGTGTTCGTGACCGACCAGATCCCGCGCATCAGCCTGCTGACGCCCGACGGCGAGCTGATCGGCCGCTGCCGCGGCGCCATCAACGGCGCCCACGGCCTGTCGGGCGACGCCGCGGGCAACCTCTATCTCAGCGAGCTACCGCCGCAGGAAGTCACGAAGCTCGAGCGAATCAGTTAATCCTCCCCATTCAGATGGGGAGGAATTCCTACATCGGCTTCCCCGCGCCGCCGACCTGGACGCGGCGCATCAGGCGGCGGAAGGGGCCGGTGTCGCCCAACGCGATGTGCTTGGTGCTGCGGTTGTCCCAGAAGGCGATCGAGCCCTTCTGCCAGCGGAAGCGGAAGGTGAACTCGGGCCGATGGCCGTGCTCCAGCAGGAAGTCGAGCAACGCCTTGCCCTCGGCCGGTGTCATGCCCTC
>DASXQC010000712.1:0-4130 GCA_036493235.1 Reyranella sp. | reverse complement strand
TCTCGCCCGCTCATGAATCTTGAGGCGGGCGAGACGCCCGCGGTCCGGTAAGGCTACGGCACCGGCTTCGTATTGACGGTGGGCGCCGCGACGGCGCTGCGCTCGAGGTCCCACTTCTGGAGCAGCTTGGTGTAGGTACCGTCGGCGAACAGCTGCTGCAGCGCCACCAGCGCGGCGTGGCGCAGCTGGGTGTTGCCCTTGGCGAAGCCGATGCCCTGGACCACCCGGGTGATCGGCTCACCGACCAGCTTGTACAGGCCGGGCTGCTCCTGCATCAGCGGCGGCATGGTGTTCATCGAGCGCACGCCCGCATCGATGCGGCCCTGCTGGAATTCGGTGACCAGCAGCGGCATGCGGTCGACGCCGACCACGGTCATCGGCGACTTGCCCTTGCCCTCGCAGTTCGCCGCGCTCCACTTGGTGATGTCGGCGGGGAAGGAGTTGCTGCGCACCGTGCCGATCTTCTTGCCGCACAGGTCGTCGAGCGACTTGATCCAGTCGCTCTTGGCCAGCGCGTAGAACTGCGAGCCCGAGACGATGTAGTCGACCAGGTCGAGCTGCTCCCAGCGGATCGGCAAGTCGCTGATCGCGCTCATGACCATATCGACCCGGCCGCTCGCCGCCGAGGGCGTGAGCTGGGCGAACGAGGTGTCCTGCCATTCCAGGACGACGCCGAGCTGCTTGGCGATGGCGTTGCCGAGATCGATGTCGAAGCCCACGAGCTCGCCGGTCTTGGGATCGTGGCTTTCCATTGGCGGGTAGGTCGCGGTCGTGCCGACCTTGATCTTCTTGGCGGCGAGAATCTCGGGCGGCAGCGTTTGCGCCGCGGCGGCGCCGGACAGGCAGAGCAGGAGGGCGACCAGCGACAAACGGCGCATCGAGACGATCCTTCAGGAGCACGAACGTGCCGGAGTGTATGCCAGCACTTCGGCGCGCGCTCTAGGCGTCGTCGGTTGGCGCGCCGGCCGACTGGGCGCATTTCGCGGTCTGGAGGATGGCCGTGGCCGTCGCGGTTTCCGATGTGTGGTCGTTCAGGGCCGTGAGCTTGTCGAGCAGCAGGGCGGCCAGCTTGCCGGGCGAGCCCATCCAGCCGGGCAGGTCGGGCGCGCTGCGCGACCAGAAGCGGCGCTGCGGATCCCAGAAGCCCAGCCGGTCGAGGAAGCGCACGCCGTAGTAGTAGGTGTCGGCCGGCGCGGTGTCGGGTTCGGCCTTGAAGCCGTCGGTCGTGATCTCACCCAGGCACCATTGCAGCAGCTCGCGGATGCGGTCGCGCACCGTCTTCTTCTGCTCTCCGATCATGTGCGGCCATCCGAGCGCGAAGATCGTCGCCACGTCATAGTTGTTGTGATGGCTGCGCTTGGCGCCATTGCTCGGCGTCCAGCCGGCCGGATAGATCAGCGGCTCGATGTCGAGCGTCGTGTCGATGATGGTCGACCAGTTCGCGACATTCCCCTGGCGGTAGTTGATGATGTGGAATGTGAAGGACAGATCCTGCACCTGCAGGAGCTTTCCGCCGATCCGGTACCACGGTCCCCAATAGCCCGTACGCGGGTGCTGGGTCTGGCTCAGGAAGTCGCTATAGACGTCCTCGAGCTCCTGAGAGACGTCGAAGCCGAGCTCCTTGATTCGATCCTTGAGCAAATCGCGCAGGTTGTCCTTGAAGATGAGCTGCGACAGCGCCGTCTGCATGGCGCCGAGCTCGTCGCGATTGTTTCGGCCGGTGCTGCGGATGTCGCTGATCTGCAGCTGCCACAGCCGGTCGAGCGTGGCCTGGGCGTCCTTGAACGGGGCCATGAAGGTGAGCGAATTGACGTTCTGGCTGTCGGGAAGAACCTGCAGCGCGTCGACCGTCGGTTCGAGCTTGCGATACCACTCGCTGATGCAGCCACCCCACGAGCCGTCGACCGCCGACTGCGGGGGATCGATCTGGTCCTGGTCGAGATTGGTCATGGCCTTGGTGAGATCTGCCAGGCGCGCGTTGGCCTTGTTCCAATCGGTGCAATACTTCGCGAGCCAGCCTAGCTCGAGCCAGATCTGATAGGCGCAGGCCGCGGGCTTCCCATCGTGCTGGCGCTGGGCAATGACGTTGCCGGGATCCGTGAGTTTGCTCAACAGATCGCTGCGCAGCTTCTTGTAGTTCTGCCCGTGCGCGTTGCCGTAGGCCACGAACTCCGTGCGGATCAGGCTCAAGAGATCGTCGCGGTCGATGTACGGATTTTGCTGCGGCATGCGCTCCCCCGGTACAACCGGGAGATGATACCAGAATCCGCCCCGGGATTTGTGCGCTTTCGGGCAGACCGCATTCACGGTGTCACCGAACCGGGCCGTGAGACTTTTTCCCGGTGGGGGAAGCGCATCAAGGAGGATTAAATGTTCTCACGCCTTCTCACTGTCGCCCTTCTGACCGCCAGCACGGCGCTCGCCTTCTCGACCGCTCAAGCCCAGACCAGTGGCAGCGGCAGCAGCATGGGCAGCAGTGGCGGCAGCACCATGACCCCCAGCACTGGCTTGGGTTCCACCGGCTCGACCATGGGGAGCGGTTCCAGCAGCTCCACGACGGGCAGTGGCTCCAGCGGCGTGACCATGGGCAGTGGCTCCGGCAGCAAGCTGCTGGGCTCGGGCTCCGGCAGCACCTCGACCCAGCAGGCGCAGCAGCCGATGAGCAGCGGTTCGTTCAGCGCGAAGAACTACAAGACCAAGACCGAATGCCTGAATGCGGCAACGGCGCAGCATGCCGACCTCGCGATGTGCGCCAGCCTGAAGTAGGCGATCTCCGGCCGATGGGCGCCCGGGCGGTTTCGGCCCGGGCGCTTGCTTGCCTCGGCACTCCAAAAGGCACCACCCCTGTGAGATGATCGCGCCCTGAGTGATTACGAGGGGGATCGGATCATGGCTGACACGCTTTACAGCCGCCTGGGCGGCTACGACGGCATTTCCGCCGTTTGCGACAACCTGCTGCCGCGCCTGCAGGGCTGCTCGCAACTCGGCCGCTTCTGGGCGCATCGTGGCGAGGACGGCGTGCGACGAGAGAAGCAGCTCCTGATTAATTTCCTTTGCGCGCAGGCGGGCGGGCCGATGGCTTATGTCGGCCGCGAGATGAAGATTTGCCACAAGGGCATGCGGATCGACGAGCAGGACTGGACGGCCTTCATCGGCCATCTCACCGGCACGCTCGACGCCTTCAAGGTGCCCGAGCGCGAGCGCGCTGACGTGCTGGGTTTCGTCCGGAGCCTGAAGGCCGACGTCCTCGACTAGGACCGGCGCCTACACGCGCTCCAGGATCGACAGGCCCCGGATGCGGTCGATCATGTAGATCAGGCCTCGACGGTCGACGTAGACGTCGTTGCTGCAGACGCGGTCGGCGCCGGCCGGCACGTCCGGCATCCAGCAGGCGGCCTGCTTCATCGACAGGGGATTGGAGATATCGATCACCCGGAGGCCGTTGGCGAACCAGGCGGCAGGAACCTCGTTGCCGACGATGGTCTCGACCGGCTGGTGACACGCCGTCATCAAGGGCGTCTCGACGCCGACCAGTTCCGGCAACTGGAAACAACCGACCGGCACCGGCCGGGTCTCGTCGGTGATGTTCACCATCCAGAGCGCCGCGGGCAGCTCGGGCGAGAGCTTGGGGTCGAGCGGCTGCACGTGCTCGTCCGCGACCAGCATCCAGCGATGGCCGGCGATCGGCACATCGATCGGAACCAGGCTGTGCGTGGGCCAGCCGAACGGCGGACTCCAGTCGAGGTGAGAGATCAGCTTCGGCCTTGCCATGTCGCTGATATCGAGGATGACGCCGCCGCCGTACCAGTAGCTCACATACAGGCGATCGCCGCGCCGGATCGGATGATGGCAGCGGTGGTTCTTCGCCTTCCAGCTTGGCGTTTCGCCGCCGGCGGTCCACTGCCCTTGCATCCACCAGCGGCCGACCTCTTCAGGACTGGCCGGGTCCTTCAAGTCGAGGATCATGACGATGGTGCCGACATAGCCCTCTTGCTCCGTGGAAATATAGGCGTAGCGGCCGTCGAAGGTGAAACGGTGCACACCCATCCCGGCGCACGGCCAATGGCAGATGTCGCGCGGGTTGCCCGGTCGGCTGACGTCGAAAATGCGCAGACCGACGAAATCACCTG
>DASXQC010000711.1:0-4073 GCA_036493235.1 Reyranella sp. | reverse complement strand
TAGATGTTCTCGCCGCCCGAGATGATCATGTCCTTGGCGCGGTCGACGACGAACAGGTAGCCGTCCTCGTCCGCCCAGGCCACGTCGCCGCTCTTGTACCAGCCGTCACCCAGAAGAACGGCGGCCGTTTCCTCGGGCCGCTTCCAGTAGCCCGTCATGATGTTGGGCCCGCGCACATGCACCTCGCCGATCTCTCGAGGCCTGCAGACCGCGCCGTCGGGGCTGCGGATCTCGACTTCGACGCCGACAACCGGCTGTCCGCAGCTGGCCAGGCGGCTCTTGGCCGGCTCGACGCCGCGGGCGCCGTCGCGATTGTCGGTGCGCTGCGTGGAGCTCACCAGCGGCGCCGCTTCGGTCATCCCATAGAGCTGGACGAAGTCGCACGGGAGCATGCTGCAGGCCTTGAGCAGCAGCTCGACCGGCATTGGCGACGCGCCGTACATGAGCAGACGCCACGACGAGAGGTCCCGGCTGGGCGTGGCCGGGTGATTGAGCAGCATGTTGATCATTGTCGGAACGATCAGGGCGACGGTGACCCGCTCGGCTTCGACGATCCTGCCGAACAGCTCGGGCTCGTAGCCGCGGATGCAGACATGGGCGCCGCCCATGAAGGTCAGCGCGAAGGTCGTCGCGGCGTCGGCGGCGTGGAACATCGGCGCGGCATGGATGAATCGATCGGTCGGCAGCAGCGGATTGGCGATCAGCATGTGCTTGGCATTGGCCAGCAGGTTGCCGTGGCTCTGCATCACCCCCTTGGGCAGGCCCGTCGTGCCGCCTGTGTAGGAGATGGCCGCCAGCGTGTCGGCAGTGATCGCGCGCAGCTCGGCGTGATCCTCGGGCAGGGGCTTTGCCGCGCACAGATCGTCCCAGGAGGTCCACCCTTCCGGCGTCGACTCGGCCCCGAAATAGACCAGGTGCTCGACCGACGGGCATCGCTCCTTCAATTGCCGGGCCACCTCGAGGTACGCGCCGTCGGCGACGAGGGCGCGGGCCCCGCAGTCGTTGATGATGAATTCGAGCTCGGGAACGGCGAGCCGGTAGTTGAGGTCGTTGAGCACCATCCCTGCGGCGGGAATGCCGACCCAGCATTCCAGGTGCCTGAAGTGGTTCTGGCCGATAACCGCGACCACATCGCGCGTGCGCAGGCCGAGGTTTTGCAGGCCACCGGTGAGGCCGCGCACCCGACGCCCCCACTGCGCGTAGGTCAGGCGTGTTTCGCCGTCGACGATCGCTTCACTGTTCGGACGCAACGCCACCGCACGCGTCATTGGCCACGACAGGATTCCCTGGTTCGTCATTGTTCCCCACAGCGGATGTGCCGCACCAGCGAGTCACTCTAGGCCGCTGAGGTCGACGGTCAATCGTGCAGGTGCTCGCGCAGGGTGCGGCCAGTGTAGTCGGTCGGCGTCAAGATGAAGCCGTCAATGCTCGCTCATCCGCACCGAGGCGGGGTGGCCGGGTAGTTTGAATCGCTTTCCCGTGTCGGTAATCTTGGAACCCTCGACCTTGAGAATGGAAATATCCTGATCGAGGTAGTTGCCGACCAGCAAATACTTGCCGTCAGGCGTGAAGGCCGCGCCCTCCGGCAGGCCGCCCACCTCGATATCGCCCACCTTGGTGACCTTCTTGCCGTCGATGGCGAGCACTGAAACGCTGCCATGGGGCTTGTAGAAGTAGGCGCTCGGGTTGTTGGAGCCGGCGAGGATGATCGCCGCCGCCAGGTCGCCCTTGGGCGAGATGGCAAGACCCTCCGGTCCGTCGCCGACCACGACACGGTCGATGATGCGCGGCGGCGACAGCTCGAGGTCGACGACGCTCACCGTGTCGACGCTGCCGTCGGAGGAGCCCGCGCCGCCATTGTCGGCCGTGAGTGCGATCTTGCCGCCGGGCGCCACCGCGACATTGTAGGGCCACTGGCCAGTCGGCAGGTCGAGCTTGCCGTATGTGACCTTGTCACCGTTGACGTCGAGCAGCGACACCTTGTGGCCGTTGAACTTGGTGGCCAGCGCGCGCTTGCCGTCGGGTGTGAAGACGACGTGGGAGACGATGTCGCCCATGTCGACCGTGTCGATCACCTCCACGTCGGTGCCCTTGACCGACAACACGCTGATCGTCTTGTCGCCTCGGTTCGCGACCAGCGCAAGCGTTCCGGCGGGATTGAAGCTCAGACCCGACGGCTGCTTGCCGACCTTGACGGTGCCCGCGAGCTTCGGCGGAGACGCCTTGAGATCGATCACGTAGACCTTGTCGTCGGGTACCTGCTTCAGGGTGTCACCGTCCTTGATGACATCGACGGAGTCGGCCACCAGGGCGATCGAGTTCGTCGGATCGATCGCGACGTTCACCGGCGGGCCGACCACCGAGTTCTTGATCGGCAGGTTGGCGACGATCTTCGGCGCCTCTGGATTGGCGAGATCGAGGATCACGACCGAATCCTTGCCCGGCGGCGCGAGGATCGTATTGCCCTTGTTGTCCCACGAGACCTTCTCGTCGTTGCCGACGATCGCGTAGGGCTGCGCGTTAACGCCACTCGTACTGAGGCTTACCAACACACCGGCGATCGATGAAAGCAGCCAAGCTCTTGCTTCCATGGCGTATCCCTCCCTGGGCGTTGTTACCGACATCATGGACCGCGCCCGACCGGAATCCAGCGCTATCCCGGGCCCCACCAGTCACGATTGCGTACCAGGTTCATGAGTCACCCTTAGTCGTGCAGGTGCTCACGCAGTGAGCGCCCGGTGTAGTCCCGACGGAACACGCCGCGCCTTTGCAGCTCCGGCACGACGCTGCGTGTGAATTGCTCCCAGGTACCCGGGAAGACGGTCGGCGTCAGGATGAAGCCGTCGCAGGCGCGGGCTTCGAAATAGTCCTGGAGCTGGTCGGCCACCGACTTCGGAGTACCGACGATCTGCGGACAGAGCTCGCTGGTGGCGAAGCGCTTGGCCGCCTCGCCCAGGGTCAGGCCATGGGCTTTCGTGCCCTGCAGGATGACCTCGAACGAGCCGCGCGCGCCCTGCTCGATCTCGATGTCCTGCAGCGGCTGGTCGATCGAGTATTTCGACAGATCGACGCCGATATGTGTCGAGACCAGCGCCAGCGCCACCTCGGGATCGACCATCTCGTTGATATAGGCCTGCTTCTCGCGCGCGATCGATTCGGTCTCGCCGATGATCGGATCGACCGAGGGCAGCACGGCACAGTCCTCCGGCGGCCGGCCAAACTTCGTCATCCGCTGCTTGATGTCGGCGTAGAACGTCTGCATGTCGACCTTGGAATACTGCAGGGTGAAGATCATCTCGGACCAGCGCGCGGCGAAGTCGCGGCCGCGGTCGGAGGCGCCGGCCTGCATGATCACGGGATGGCCCTGCGGGCTGCGCGGCACGGTGAGCGGCCCGCGTGTCTTGATCCATTTCCCGGCGTAGTCGACGTAATGCACCTTGCTCGGATCGGCGAAGACGCCACTTTCCTTGTCGACGACCAGCGCGTCGGGCTCCCAGCTCTCCCACAGCCTGAAGCAGGCCTCCATGACCTCGTCGGCGCGATCGTAGCGCAGGTTGCGCGCCGGCAGCTCGTCGTAGCCGAAGTTGCGCGCCTCAAGATTGCTGATCGACGAGACGACGTTCCACGCCATGCGGCCCTTGCTCAGCACGTCGAGCGTGCCCAGCGTGCGGGCGATCTGGTAGGGATTGTGGAAGGTCGTCGACAGCGTGGCGCCGAGCCCGATGTGCTGCGTGACCCTCGACATCACCGCCAGCACCGGCAATGGATCGAGGAAGCCCATCTGCCCGCCGCCCTTCAAGATGGCGTCGAAGTTGCCGCGGTAGTTGTCGAACAAACCGAGCGTGTCGGCGAAGAACAGGCAGTCGAACTTGCCCTTCTCCAGCACCCGCGCGACATGCTCGTACCAGGCCGGATCGAGGAAATCGTTGTCGGTCTCGGGGTGGCGCCACATGCCGTGGTGATGTGCGGTCGGCCCGGTCTTGAGGAACGCCACCAGGCGCATCTTGCGCGTCTTGCCCATTGCGAACTCCCGCTCCCGGCACTTGCCCTGCCACGAGTGTAGCAGGCCTGTG
>DASXQC010000710.1:0-2710 GCA_036493235.1 Reyranella sp. | reverse complement strand
GTCGATCGGCACCGACCGGCTGGCCGGCTACAAGTTCGGCCAGGAATGGGAAGTGGTGCGCGGGCCGTGGATCCTCGAATTCTGGGCCAACGGCCGCAAGCTGAACTCGGTAACCTTCACCGTCGGGAACCAACCATGAGCCCCGCAAGCATGAACGACGACTACGCAAGGCGCAGCTACGGCGAGATCCCCGTCGGTACCGGCGAGAAACCCGGCATCGTGGTGGTCGACTTCCAGCTCGGCTTCACCGATCCGCAATATCCGCTGGGTGGCGCGCCATTGGTGATGCGCGCACTCGAGAACACCGGGAGGCTGCTCAAGGTCGCACGCCGCCACGGCGTGCCGGTGGCTGTGTGCAACACCGCCTACCTCAACGAGCGCGAGATGCCCTACTGGAAGATCACCGCGGTGCGCGAGACCTTCCTGCACAGCCAGCCCAGCACGAAGCTCGATCCGCGCATCTACGAGCCGTCCTACGACTTGCAGGTCACCAAGAAGGGCCCGTCGATCTTCTTCGAGACCGGCGTCGCCAACTACTTCACCAAGGAGCGGGTCGACACGGTGATCGTCACCGGCTGCAACACATCGGGCTGCATTCGCGGCACCGCGTTGGACAGCTTCAGCCTGCGCTATCGCACGCTGGTGCCGGAGGACTGCGTCGGTGACATCGAGGAGCAGCCGCATCGCGACAACCTGCGCGACATCGGGCGGCGCTATGTCGACGTGGTCGATCTTGCCTTCTGCACCGACTATCTGGAGAGCTGGGCCAAGCGCAACAGTCGCTAGAAGGAGGCGCTGTCGCGATGCTCGAGCTCGGCGGCGAAGTCGGCGCAGGAGCTGCGCTCGACGCCGATCGCCACCACGCGGGCACCTTTGATGAAGCAGCCGTTCTTCCAGTCACCGACGAAGCTCTCGCCCAGCACCTTGGCGGTGCCAGGACCGTTTGGCACGTCGTTCGAATAGACACCTTCGTAGCTGGTGTCGGCCGTCCAGCTGTAGCGGCCGAAGCCTTCGCGCTTGTTGTTGCGGTAGGTGCCCTCGAAGTGGTCGATCGGCTGGCCGTGCTCGAACCACTGCACGGAGCCCCGTCCCTCCTTCTTGCCGGCCGGGCAGCTGCCGCTCCACATCGCGCGATCCTTGACGTCGGGATGCCAATCCCACATACGGCAGCCGCTGCGCGTGTCGAGCAGCCAGTCGCCCTCGTCACACGGCCGGGTCCAGCTGATCTGCAGCGAGTCGGGCTCCTGTGAGGGGCAATCGGGCTGCGCCGGCACCATTGCGAGCTGTTGCGCGAACGCCGTCGCACCGGCCCACTGGGCGGCCGCTATCAACAAAATCGAAGCGCAGATTGAAAATCGCATGGCCCCTCCGACCCCCTCAAGCCGGTAGAGAACGAACGCCAGCAACGCGATAAAGTTGCTGGAATTACGGGAGATCCCCATGCTTCTGCTGATCGCAGGTCTCGTGCTTTTCCTCGGCGTGCACCTGCTCACCACCGCTCGCGACACGCGCGCCGTGCTGACGGCGCGCTTTGGCGAAGGTCCCTACAAAGGCTTGTACTCACTCGTTTCTGCCTTGGGATTGGTTCTGATCGTATGGGGTTACGGTCGTTACCGTTCATCAGGTTACATTCCTGTGTGGGATCCGCCGTCGGGACTGTTGCCAATTACCCTCATCCTGATGTGGTTCTCGTTCGTGGCGCTCGTCGCAACCTACGCGCCGGCCGGAAAGATCAAAGGTCTGCTCCGCCATCCCATGCTGGTGGCCATCAAGGCGTGGGCGCTGGCGCATCTGCTGGTGAACGGCGATCTCGGCTCGATGATCCTGTTCGGCGCGTTCCTGGCCTGGGCGGTGGTCGATCGCATCGCCGTCAAGCGGCGCGGCGATGCCGGCGCACCGAGCTCGGGCTTCACCGCGGGTGACGCCGTTTCGCTGATCGCCGGCAGCGCAGCCTACGCGGCGATGTTCTGGTTGCATCCGTGGGTGATCGGCGTTCCCATCGTCTGAACGACTTTGGGGGAGACAATCCGATGAAAATGAACGGCCTGATCGGGCTTGGCCTGCTGAGCCTGGCAGCCTGCACGCCAACGCCGCCGCCGGTGACCGAGGCCATGGTGCAGGGCCATGTCGCCGCCGCGACCCAAGCCGCAGGCAGCGACCTGAAACATATGCTGGACCTCTGCAAACCCGCGCCGGCAGAGCGGCCGAAAGGCGACGACGACGCCCTCGCCCGGCTGATCGCCCAGCCGGCGCCGCCGCCCGGCAAGGCGTTCGACAATCTCTACTTCGTCGGTGACAAGTGGGTCAGCGCCTGGGCGATCAACACGTCCCAGGGCATCATCCTCGTCGACGCCCTCAACACCGGCAAGGAAGCGGCCCAGCTGATCGAGGGCGGCTTGCGCCGCCTCGGCCTCAACCCGGCGCGCATAAAGTACATCGTCGTCACCCACGGCCACGGCGACCACTACGGCGGCGCGACTTATCTCGCGAACAAGTATCACCCCCGCGTGGTGGCGAGCGAGCAAGACTGGACGATGATGGAGACCAAGCTCGAGTTCGAGACGCCGCTGTGGGATCCGCCGCCGAAACGTGACATGTCCGTCAAGGACGGCGACACGATCACCCTCGGTGACACCACGGTGACGCTCTACCTGACGCCCGGCCACACCCTCGGCACGATCTCGCCGGTGTTCGACGTGCACTGGCGCGG
>DASXQC010000709.1:0-11854 GCA_036493235.1 Reyranella sp. | reverse complement strand
AGCACCAGCCCGACGGACTTCTATCCGATCCAGGCGGTCCAGCTTTCGCGCTTCAAGGGCGAGACCTGGGAACTGTTCGGCGACATCATGCACGCCGAGAGCAGCTAGAACATATTCCGTCCAGCCGGAATCGGCTGGACGGAATATGCCTGTTGCAACAAGCATCGCCAGTGCGCGCATTTCCGCTCAAATGGAACCGCGCCCGTAGGCCGATGGGACAAGCGACGACCGTGCGGGCGCGGTTCCATTTGAGCGGAAATCGCTCTAGCTCGGGCCTGATCGTCTTTGCTGGGAGCGCGGCTCTCCAGAGCCGCTCATCTCATGAAGCGAGCGATCTCCTGTGAATCGAAGTGCGGAAGGTATCCGCGCGAGTGCCAACTCTTGGACGGCATGCCGAGAGGCTAACACAGAAGAAGAGCGGCTCTGGAGAGCCGCGCTCCCAGCAAGACGATCAGGCTATAAGCGAAAGCCTCCCCATTCAGATTGGGAGGGTTCCGCTTACAGATTGTAGTCGATGTAGAGGTCGCCCGGCGTGGTGAAGCCGTCGGGCAGCTTCGCCAGCTCCGCCGTTGCCTGCGGATCGGGTTTCGTCTTGCCGGCGCCGACCCAGTCGCTGCGCACCATCCGGGTCTTGGTCCTTGTCTCGAGCGCATCCATCAGCGCCGTGCGGGGCACCTCGGTCTTCTTGGCCGGGCTGCCATAGGCGCCGGTCGCGGTGGAGCACATCGCGGCACAGGCTTCGTTCAGCGCGCCGACCGCGGGGATCGGCGTCGCGTTGGTGCTGCCGTGGTGGCCGACCTTGTAAAAGTCGATCGAGCCCAGGATCTCCTTGGCCTTCGCCGTGATGCCCGGATCGGCCCCGGTGACCCCCTTGCCATACAGCCAGTAGGCCCAGTTGCCCCACTGCGCGTCGCCGACGAACAGCAGCTTCTTGCCCTGGCAGGTGAACAGCACCACCAGGCTCTGGTTGTTAAGCGTGCCGTCGAGCTTGTCGGCAGTGGCGGCCAGCACGTCCGGCTGCATGCCCTGGAGCAGGGTTTCCATCTGGGCCGCGCTGTCGAACTCCTCGAAGACGACGCCGGGATAGTCGGCGGCGCTGGCCGGCCAGGTCTTCTCGAACGGCTGGACGCAGTCGACATGCGGCACGCCGTTGTCATCGGCGGCGGCGAGGTATTGTTCCTTCTTGTTGTCGCTCGCCGAGAATTCGGTGCCCGAATCCTTCGGCGACGGCGCCAGGATCTCGGCCGTGATCTTGCCCTCGAGCTCCACCGGCAAGGTCGGCGTGTCGCCGCCCTGGTAGTAGAAGACCGGCGGTTTGGACTTGAAACCCGACTGCAGGAGCTTGAGCGCCTTGGCATTGCCACCGTTGCCACCGCCCGCGGCGCCGAGCTCGACCCCGAGCGCATTGTGCACCTTGCGCTGGGCCTCCTTGGCGTCGGCGTCATCGCGCGCGCCGAGCTGCAGTTGCAGCTGCGTCGCCACCGACGTGAGCTGGGCCATGAGCTTCGAGGCGCCCGGATGCGCCGGATCGAGGCGATTGGTGATCCAGACGGCACCGACATGGTCGAAGTCGGCGAAGTCGTCGTAGTTCGAGGCGAACCCCGACATATGATCGGCGTGATAATGCGTCAGGATCACGAGAGCCAGGCGATTGTTAGTCGTCTTCTTCAGGTCCTTCACGCAGTCGTCGATGCTGCCGATGTTGGCGGCGTGGACGCCGCAATCGATCAGGATGTGCGCCGGCCCGTCGTTGCCCGGCACGGTCAGCAGGAAGAAGTCGCCGAAGCCGATGCGGTACATGCGGACGCGGATGCCGAGCTTGCCGGCGACGCTCCCCGCCTGTCCGTTGCTCGCGGCGGGTTTGGTCGTCGCGCCGTTGGGAACAGCGGGGCCTCGACGCTTGCTGGGCGTTTTGGCGGCCGCCTTGGTCTTGGCTTTGGCCGCGACCTTGGTCTTGGCTTTGGCCGCGACCTTGGTCTTGGCTTTGGCCGTGGCCTTGGTCTTGGCTTTGGCCGTGGCCTTGGTCTTGGCTTTGGCCGTGGCCTTGGTCTTTGCGCGCGCCGCGGTCGACTTCGGGGCGGCACTCTTGCTGCGGGACTTTGCAGCGGCCTTCTTGCGAGCAGCCATGATCAGAACTCCTCGTGCAGCAGGGCGAAGTTGGCCTGGAAGTGGGAGGGCTTCGTGGTGTCGCCGGCAGCAAGCCCTTGCGACAGGGCAAAGCTGCGTTGCGTCTCCTCGCGCTTCTTCGAATCGTCGCCGACATTCGTCTTGGCGATGGCGAAACGGATGAGGGGCGGAAGCGCGATCTTGCGCCTCTTCTCGTCGGCCTTCAGGGTCGGCGCCTCGATGATCAGCGTGACGCCGCCGCGGAACGGAAAGCCGCCCGCCGCCGGCACGCCGGGATCGAACGGCGCCTGCCGCGACTGGATGATCTCCACCACCATCTCCACCCGCAGCCGGCCGTCATCCATCGTCCGGAACACCGGATGGAAGGACGGAACCGTCACCGGCAGCTTGGGATCGAGCCCCAGCAGGTCGCGATACCGGGTGGCCCAGGCGCGCAGCACGTCGCCGTTCTTGTCCTTCTCCACGCTGGTCAGGCCGTTCGGGCTGCCGAAGATCAGTCCTTCGACCGGCGGCAAGACGCCGGTCGGCACCGGCGGCCAGGCGAGCGCGTCGTCGGAGTAGAAGCTGGCGCTTTCGGCATAGATGCCGCGCCGCCGGAACCCCTCCATCAGCGCGTCGCGCACGCCGTCATTGTCGTTCGGATCGAGGTCCCGAGAGACCGTGATCAGGGCCCGGAGAAAGTCGCCGAAGGTGAGGTCGACCGGTGGGCAGTAGTCGAGGGCCCGCGCGCAGAGCGTGAAGAAGGACCGCGCCGTCTCCGCGGCGCATCCGGCGAGCTGGTCGGCGAGCGGCGCGGGCAAATCGTCGTCGTCCATCCGCCCGCCGCCGGCGCGGTAGATACGAAACAGGTTTTCGGCGCGCCGCATGTAGGTGCTGAAGAACGCATCGAACACGGCAGCGACCAGGATCGAGCCCCTGAAATGCGGCTCGTCGACGTTCTTGTGGATGTCGTCCGAGTTGGGCTTGCTGCCCAGTGCCTGCCGCAAGCCCTGTTCCGCGCCGCGCGCCTCGCCAAATTGCTTGGCGAGCGTCACCAGCGGGTTGGTCTGCGCCACCTCTGCGCCGATCTGGGCGTCTTCCTTGCTTTCGAACCCGCTGCGGGCCCTGGGCGCGACCGGCGTCAGCACGGTCTGGTAGAGGCGCCCGCCGGTGAGCCGGATCGCGTCGGTCAACGCCTCCTTGTGCGAGAAGTGCGCGAACAGCGCGCTCAAATCGGCGAAGCCCTCATGGAACGCCAGCACGTCCGGATTGGTGGGTTCGGTGAAGTAGGTGCGGATCCCGTCGATGACGGCGTGCGTCACCTCGTGTGCGATGATGTCCTGCGACAGGCAGGTGAAGATGCGCTGGCCAGGGAGATTGCGGCCCTGGCCGGTCTTGTTGGCCGTGAAGTAGCCGAACAGGATCCCATGTGCCTCCGGGCTGTAGTAGGCGTTGGCCTGCTGCATGGCGTGCGGATAGAGCTTGAGGACGCGGATGTCGTCCTTCTTGCGCATCGCATCGTCGTTCTCGCCCGACCCGCCGAAGCGGTCGGCGCGGCGCCAGTGGATCGCGCGTCCCAGCGCGGTCTCGAACATCGCCACGGTGCGCGCGGCGATGGCATAGACCATCTGCTGGTGGAACCGCGGGTCGGATTCGGACGGATTGAGACCGTCATTCACCAGCACCAGAGGATCGTCGAGATCGAGCGGCGGGTAATAGCACTTGTTGACGGGGTCATAATCGACGACGCCAATCTTGTGCCCGGTCGGGCCCGGCGCGAGCCTCTCCCAGGGCACATGGACGGTCATGTAGTTGCGGGAGAAACTGCCGGTGCTCGGATCGATGGCGTAGACCTGAAGCGCCCGCACCGTGGGCGTCGGCACGCTCAGCCACGGATAGAGCTTCTCCTTCGGCTCCTTCGCCGCCGCAGTCTTCTCGGGCTTGGCCATGGGCTCCTCCCTTCGTTCTCGTCGGTCAAGTTCAGGTGCCAGGCGTCGCTCGACGCCCCGTCGCGATCGAACACGGCCTGTCACGTGTGGACCAGCGCCGGATGATCGGCGTTGAAGCTGCTCCCCGCCGTCGAAGCGAAGTAGTCCCAGATTGTGTTCGAGGTGCCATGGCTTCAGCCCCCTTTCCGAACGTAGCTGCCCTCGTGCAGCCAGATCGGAGAGTCGGCTCCGTTGCGATAGAGCAGCAGGATCTGCCGCCCGGCACGGCCCATCGCCATGGCGCCGCCGGGCCCGCAGCGCCCTTCGAAGATCGGCGACTGCTTGCTCCAGCCGGCCTCCGCCAAAGTGCCGAAGCCGTTGTTCACGTCGGGGGCAGCGTTCTTGTAGGACACCGGTTTCAACGGCGTCATGACGCCGGCGATGGAGAAGGTCTCGGTGAGCAGCAGGGGGTTGGTCGGGCCCGGATGCACGAGGTGTATTACGCCGTCCATCGTCGCGATCGCCATCGGGCCGGAGGTTTCGTAGGGCCGAGCCTGCGGCTGCCGCTGGCCGCCCATGTCGGGGCGCGACGAGAAGTGCGCCACGGGAAAGGCGCTCGGCGACCATTCGTCGACAGCGGTGTTGTCCCAGGGCCCGCCGTACTTGTTCTCCGCCACCGACACGACGTTGAATGGCGCGGTATTGTAGGACACCACGCTCATCGACTGCGCTTTCGGCGTCTTGACGATCAGGTAGACCGATTCGCCCAGCGTGCCGAGCGTGATGCCACCGTCGGTCCGGGCGGCCGGCACGGGCACTACCTTGCCCCACACTGCATCGGAGCCCGGGGTGCCGCGGACGCACGACGTCACGTTGCCGGCGTCGTCGCGCATCGCCAGCATGATCCGGCGCTCGCGCGCGAACGAAGCGAGCGCCACGACAGCGACCGGGCTATCCGCCGGGGCGGCGTCGGGCCGCCAGCCGTGCTGCAGATCGTACTTCATGCAGGACAAGCGTCCCGCGGCCGAGCGCGCGACCAGCACGAGTTCGCCGAAGGTCGACGCCATCGCGATCCCGCCGCCGCCGTCGATCGCCAGCGTCTCTTCGGCCGACCAGCGGCCATGCTCGGCGGATCGATCGCGCACGCGAACCGTGCCGTCGGCGGCCGCGCAGGCAACGAACAGCGCGCCGGCATAGCCGGCCGCCCCCAGCGGGCCGTCGACGCCCTCGAACGGTGTGGCCTGCGGTGGGCCCCATTCGAAGCGCCGACCCCACAGGAACTGGAACCAGTTCGCGCCGGCATCATTCTTGCCGAGATGGTCGAGGCCGAAATTCACCTCGATGGTGCGAAGCAGGCTGTAGTGGTTGTAGCCCTCCTCCTCGAAGGCGGGCTCGATCTCGTTGGCGAGCAGGACGGTGTAGATCTGATTCGGCCCATCATAGGTCGAGGCGAGGTCGGGCTGGTAGTTGTTCTCGAAATCCGACTCGTCGAACGTGACAACCACCAGCGTATTCGGCGGCAGGTGCGAGTGCGGCCCGGGAAAGCGCAGCCGATCGAAGAAGCGCTCGAGCCAACGAGCCTGCTGGTCGACCAGGAGTGGCGCACGCGGCTTCGACTCTTCGTCGGTGCCGTCGACCCAGTGGCCGTCATTCCAGATGTTCGGCGTGAACCACGCATACTCCGGGAATTCGCCGTTGAGCAGGTCGGCGAACAGCGACGCCTCGTTCTCGATGTGCCGCCAGCGCTCCTGGCTCTTCAGGATCGACGAGAAGGACGAGAAGGGATTGTGCTTGATGAAGTAGGGCGACGCGTCGGCCGGCTTGAAGTCCGGCTTCCACGGCGTGGCTTCCGGCACGTAGCTATCCATATAGGCCTTCCAGCGCAGCCTGCCGGGCGCCTTCTCGAGGAGATCGACGATCGTGCGCTGGCCGAGCGGCGGTGGGCGGTCGTCGCTGGTGACGTTGCACAGCTCGCCGGCGATCGACGCGATGTAGTTGGTCTGCGACGGATGCATCACGCCGAAATAGTTGCCGAGCTGGATGCCCCGGCGTGCCAAACGGCGCATGTAGGGGTTACCGAGGACGTAGCCGCGATACATGTTCTCGAACATGACGATCAGGACGTGATCGAAGGCGCGTCCCAATCCCGGGACGGCGGGAGTCGGCACTTGCGAACCCTGCGGCGCACTCTCGCTCATCGGCAACGATCTCCCCTGCGGTCTCGCGCCTCCCCTTTCCCCGACTATGACGCTCGCGTCGGTTGCCCGACGTGGCAAACCTCACTTTCGCATATCCGGCCACCCCTCGGAGCCGCTGTCACCGAACCGCAACCGGGCTCGCCTTCCGGGCGTGCGACCGTGATAGCGTGAAGCATGCAGCAGTCTTTCATCGGCGTCGATGTCGGCACCGCGAGCGCCCGCGCCGGCCTGTTCGATGCCGAAGGCACCCTTCTCGCCACCGCGCGCCGGCCGATCGCCCTCTGGCATGAGGCGGGCTTTGTCGAGCAGTCGTCCGAGGACATCTGGCAGGCCTGCGCCGGCGCCATCCGGGATGTCCTGAAGCAATCGGGCCTGCCGCCTCAGTCGGTTGGCGGGATCGGCTTCGACGCCACCTGCTCCCTCGTGGTGCTGGATGCCGCCGGCCGGCCGCTGACCGTCAGCCCCTCGGGCAACCCACAGCGCAATGTCATCGTCTGGATGGATCATCGGGCGATCGCGGAGGCTGACCGCATCACCAACACGCACGACGACGTGTTGCGCCATGTCGGCGGCATCATCTCGCCGGAGATGGAGACGCCCAAGCTCTTGTGGCTGAAGCACCATCTCCCGGCGACCTGGCAAGCGGTCGGCCATTTCTTCGATCTTGCAGACTATTTGTCGTGGCGAGCGTCAGGCAGCCTGGCGCGCTCGACCTGCACGCTGACCTGCAAGTGGACCTACCTGGCGCACGAGAAGCGCTGGAGTAGCAGCTACTTCGAGAGGATCGGGCTGGCCGAGCTGCTTGCCGACGAGGGCTCGAAGATCGGCAAGATCATCGTCGATCCGGGCACTGCGCTGGGCAACGGCCTGACGCCGGCCGCCGCGGCGGACCTCGGCCTGGCGCCGGGAACGCCGGTTGGCGCGTCGCTGATCGACGCCCATGCCGGCGGCCTCGCCACCATCGGCGCCCAGGGAGCCGACGGCGTGCCGGCCAGTATCCTCGATCGGCTGGCCTACATCATGGGCACGTCGGCCTGCATCATGGCGACCACCGAGACGCCGCGCTTCGTGCCCGGTGTCTGGGGGCCCTACTTCTCGGCCATGGTGCCCGGCCTCTGGCTCAACGAGGGCGGTCAGTCGGCGGCGGGCGCGGGCATCGACCATCTGCTGCAATTCCATCCGGCCCACGCCGAAGCCGTCGAGGCCGCGCGGAAGGCCGGGCTAACCACGATCGACTTCCTCGAGAAGCGCATCAGCGCGCGGTTCGATCGTATGGGAGACGCGGCGCAGCTCGCGCAGGCCATCCACGTCCTGCCGGAGTTCCTTGGCAACCGCTCGCCTTATGCCGATCCGCATGCGCGCGCCGTCATCGCCGGACTCGACTTGGATGCCGGACTGGACAGCCTCGAACGGACCTTCGTCGCCGGCCTGTGCGGGCTGGCCTATGGCCTGGCCGATGTGGTCGACGTCATGCGCACGCATCACATCCCGTGCCGGACGATGGTGATCAGCGGCGGCGCCAGCGGCAGCGCCCTGGTGCGCCAGATCATGGCGGACACGACGGGCATGCCAGTCGCCCTGCCCTCCACACCTGAGCCTGTCCTGCTCGGCGCCGCCATGCTGGGCGCCGTCGCAGGGCAGGCTTTCCCGACGCTGCACGCCGCGATCCAGTCGATGTCGCGGCTGGGCCTACTCACGCGACCGTCGACCGGAATGGCCGATTTTCATGCGGCCAAACGTCAGGTCCATGCCCTGCTGCGCGAGGTCGACAGCAAGAGCCGGCTCGTCATGGAAACGTCGCAGGCCGATGCGAGCCGAATTCCCTGACCGATCTCCGCCCGTTATAGTTCGAGTGCTACAGCGCACATCTTTGACGGAGAACGATCATGGCCAAGCTTCCCTACGACGAGAACGAAGGCTTCAAGAAGGGCCGTGACGTGTGGTTCGAGATGCGCGGCCACGCGACCGCGCAGGCGGCGATGGACCAGGCTGCCGAGCACGAGATGACACGCGACCTGCGGCAGTTCCTGTTCGAGCATTGCTTCGCCGCGGTGTGGGCGCGTCCCGGCCTCGAACGCGCCACGCGCAGCATCATCACGATCTCGGTGCTGGCCGCGCTCGGCCGGACCGAGGAGCTGAAGTCGCACATCCGCATGGGCCTCAACAACGGCCTGACCCGCGAGCAGCTCAAGGAACTGTTCCTCCACGTCGGCGTCTATGCCGGCGCGCCGTCGGCGGTCTCCGCCGTGCGCGCGGCAATGGAGGAGTTCGAGGCGCTCGACAAGGCCAAGAAGGCCTGACGCCCGCATGATCGACCCTGAAGCCGATCGCATCCTGATCACCGGTGCCGCGGGTGCGATCGGCAGCGCGTTGCGCACCGGCTTGCGCGAGCGTTGGCGCAAGCTGCGCCTGACGGATGTCAGGCCGGTCGCGAACCTTGGCGGCAACGAGGAGTTCGTTGCCGCCGATATCGGCGACCGTGCCGCGCTCGATGCGATGATGCGCGACGTGAGGGCGGTGGTGCATCTTGCCGGCAGCGTCGGCACCTACACGCTCGAGGATCTGTTCCGCACCAACGCGCGCGGCCTGTTCGACGTGTTCGAGGCGGCGGGCCACGCCGGCGTCGAGCGCATCGTCTTCGCCAGCAGCAACCACACCTTCGGCTGCTACCCGATCAGCGAGCAGGTCTCGCCCGCCCTGCCGCCGCGACCCGACACGCTCTACGGCACCTTCAAGGTCTGGGGCGAGACGATGCTGCGTTATTACTATGACCGTTACGGCATCCGATCGGTGTCGCTGCGCATCGGCACCTTCCGGTCGCTGCCGATCGACCAGCGCTCGCTCGCGACGTGGCTCAGCCCGCGCGACGTAGCGCACCTGGTCGACGTGTCGCTCGGCCATGCCGATCCCGGTTGCCTGGTGGTCAACGGCTACTCGAACAACACGCGGTTGAAGACCACCGATCCCAACTGGGCGATGCTGGGCTACCAGCCGCGCGACAATGCCGAGGATCATCGTGAAATGCTGCGCCAGCAGGGCGTCGACGTCGATGCCGCCGATCGCGGCGAGTGGGAATGGCAGGAGCATGGCGGCTCGTTCCCCCGCACACCCGAGCGGGCGCCGCGCTAGACTCCTTTTGTTCTCATCTGCACGGCGTTGGACCTAAGAGTGTGGATAAAGTAAAATGGCCACGGCGTTGTATTTCGGGAGTCTTCGATGCCGCGGCCGTATTGGAAGGGCTATCTCAAGCTGTCGCTCGTGTCGTGCGCGGTCGCGCTCTACAACGCGAGCTCGTCGTCCGAGCGCGTGTCGTTCAACACGCTGAACCGCAAGACCGGCAATCGGCTGAAGCAGAACCTGGTCGATTCGGTGAGCGGCGAGCCGGTCGACACGGCCGATCGCGTCAAGGGCTACCAGTTCAGCAAGGGCCAGTTCGTGATGGTCGAGGACGCCGACATCGAGGCGCTCAAGCTCGAGAGCACCAAGACGATCGAGCTCGAAACCTTCGTGCCGCAGTCGGAGGTCGACGAGATCTATCTCGACAGCCCCTACTACCTCGCGCCCGATGACAAGGTCGCCGAGGAAGCGTTCGCCGTCATCCGCGACGCCATGATGAAGAAGAAGGTGGCCGGCATCGGTCGCGTCGTGCTGAGCCGGCGCGAGCGCCTGCTGATGCTGCATCCGCGCGGCAAGGGCATGATGGCGACCACGCTGCGCTACCCCTACGAGGTGCGGCAGGACTCGGAGTACTTCTCCGACATCCATGACGTGAAGCTCTCCGACGAGATGCTCGACATCGCCCAGGAGATCATCGCCCGCAAGGCCGGGCACTTCGAGCCCGACAAGTTCACCGACCGTTACGAGGAAGCCCTGGTCGAGATGCTGCGCGCCAAGCAGTCGGGCCAGGTCTTCACCACGCCGGAGGCCGCCGAGCCGGGCAACGTGGTCAACATCATGGATGCCCTGCGCAAGAGCCTGCAGGCGTCCGGTGGCGATGCGGGTGCAGCCCGCCGGCCACGCGCGGTCAGCAAGAAGGCCGCCGAAGCGCCGCCGGCCAAAGCCGCCAAGCCCAAGGCTCGCAAAGCCGCTCGCTAGAGCGATTTCCACTCAGATGGAACCGCGCCCGCACGGTCGTCACTTGTCGGATCGGCCCACGGTTCCATCTGAGTGGAAATGCGCGCACGGGCGATATTTGTTGCAGCAGGCATATTCCGTCCGGCCGATTCCGGCCGGACGGAATATGTTCTAGCGGCGGGAGGCCGGGTTGCCTCTCGCCGGACAAACCCTCTACCTCGTCGGCCGCATCCAGGGTCTGACCCGCCGCCGCCTCGATCTGCTCGTGCGTGTCCGCAACGGCAAGATCGCGACGCGGCCCGGCGCGCGGATCACGACGGTCGCCTTCGGCCATTCGGCGACGACGCATGTGCTCGATGACGGCCGCGTGGCGCTGCCGCCCGGATTGCCCACGCGGGCGACGCTGATCAGCGAGAACGTGCTGCGTCGCCAGCTCGGCCTGCTCGAGCCGCCGACCGAGGTCGATCGCAGCATGAACGGCGCCGAAGTCGAGCGGCTGGCCGGCCTCACACCCAACCTGATCGCCTGCCTGGTGCTGTTCGACGTGCTGGAGCCGGTCGACGACAAGTTCGGCTATCGCGATCTCGTGGCCGCGCGCGAGGCCGCCCGGCTGCTCAAGACCGGCGTCGCGCTGCACGATGTGCTCGATGCCTCGATCGCACTCAAGCGACGCGGCGGCAACCTCGCCGAGGCGCGGCTCACCGAAGGGCCGTCGGGCGAGTTGGTGCGCGAGATTGCCGGCCACCTTGCCGAGCTCAGCGGCCAGTTCACCATGCGCCTCGAACAGAAGGCGCGCTCGATCGACGACCTGCTGCTCGATGCCGAGCAGGCCGAGTCCGACGGCGACCTCGCCATCGCCGAGAGCCTCTACACCACGGCGATGCGCGCCGACACGGCCGATCCGGTGCTGCCGTTCAACCTGGGCAACGTCTTCCAGCAGCAGGGCCGCACGATCGAGGCCAAGATTGCGTGGCAGATCGCGGTGGCACGCGATCCCGCCTTCGCCGAGGCCTGGTACAACCTCGCCATGGCGGCCGAGGACGATGAGCAGACCGACCTCGCCATCGCCGAATACCGCCGCGCCGTGCAGGCCCAATCCGACTACGCCGATGCGCACTTCAACCTGGCGCTGCTCCTGACCCAGCACGAGCGCTGCGAGGAGGCGTTGCCGATGTGGGAGCGCTTCCTCGAGCTGGAACCGTCCTCGAGCCACGCCGCCACCGCACAGAAGGCGATCGCCCTCTGCCGTATGCGCATCCAGCAGGATCGCGCGCAGACCGGCTAGGCTGTCACCTTCTCCGCCCACGCCGCGAAGGCATCGAGCATCTCGCGCCGGACTTCAGGATCCGTGCGGCCGGTGCGCGCCGGCACGTGGAACGAATGATCGGCCTCTTCGAACAGGCGCAGCGTGGCGCGCTTGCCCAGGCCGGCGACCGTCGGCTTCAGCATCGTGAGGTCGGCCAGCGTGTCGCGGGTGCCTTGGAGAAAGAGCATCGGCACCTTCACGCCGGCGAGGTGCTTGGCACGATCCGCCGACGGCTTGCCGGC
>DASXQC010000708.1:0-2479 GCA_036493235.1 Reyranella sp. | reverse complement strand
GAGGCGGATCAGCACCGGCTCGGTCGGGTCGATCTCGCCGACCACGATGGCGAGATGCTCCTTGCCGCCGTCGCTCGGCCGCCAGGCGAGGATGCGGGCATTCTCCGCGCCCTCGAGCGGCACGTGCGCCTGCGCCACCTGTTGCAGGTTGCGCGACGCCGTCTCCTCGTAGGCGGCGATGTCCTCGGCGTCGACATAGAGCATGTCCTGCTCGCGCGCCCAGTCGCGCCGGTTGTTGCCGGGATCGCGGCTGAGCGGGCCCAGCACGACGGCGGGCAGCAGGCGGGCGAGCTTGGCGAGCTCGATCGCCGTCTCGGCGACCCGCGGAGCGTGGCTGGCGACCGGCCGCGACAAATGGCTCAGCGCCACGTGCCGGCCGGCGGTTTCGCTCTCGTGCGGCCGCAGGATGATGTCGACCGGGACGCCCTGCGGCAGGTCGAGCGTGATCGGCTTGTTGTGCTCGCCCATGCCGCCCGCGATATGCGGCGGGATCTCCATACCGATCGCCTCGGCCCGGCGCCGGGTGGTGACCAGCACGGGGGCCTCCTGGGCCAGCCCCTGCAGGCGCTGAAGGGCCCGCGGGCCGCAGGATTCGGCGGCGATCACCAGGCCGCCGTGACCGTCATCGCCGCGCAACACAACGATGCCACCCCGTCGCAGCTCGGCCATGGCGCGCTCGACCGAAGCTTGCGCAGCGGCAGTGCGGGATTGGTTGGGGACGGCGGTCATAGGTCTTATAGGGGCTCTTTATATAGGGTGGCCAAGCAGCGGGCCATCTGGTTGAAAGTGAACCGCTTTTGCAGGGCGGGCGTACCGGATAGACTGAGACCATGGATGCATCAGGCAGCGGCATGACCGGCAACCATCGCGGCAAGAAGATCCTCCTGGTCGACGACGACCAGGCCTTGCGCACGGTGCTGGCCGAGCAACTCGATCTTTATGACGGCTTCACCACCATCCAGGTTGGCACGGCCGCCGAAGGGTTGGAGAAGGCCAAGCTGGCGCACTACGACGCCGTGCTGCTCGACATCGGCCTGCCCGACATGGACGGGCGCGAGCTGTGCAAGCTGATGCGCCGGCAGGGCGTGCGCGCGCCGGTGATCATGCTGACCGCCGCCGACTCCGATGCCGACACGATCCTCGGTCTCGAGTCGGGCGCCAACGACTACGTCACCAAGCCGTTCCGCATCAACGTGCTGCTCGCCCGCCTGCGCGCGCACCTGCGCCAGCACGAGCGCTCGGAAGATGCGGTGATGACCATCGGGCCGTACGAGTTCCATCCGGCCGGCAAGATGCTGCAGGAGAAGGGCGGCAAGAAGAAGATCCGCCTGACCGACAAGGAAGCGTCGATCCTCAAGTACCTTTTCCGCGCCGGCGACCGGCCGGTGGCGCGCGACATCCTGCTGAACGAGGTGTGGGGCTACAACGCCGGCGTCACCACGCACACGCTCGAGACGCACATCTATCGCCTGCGCCAGAAGATCGAGAAGGATCCGACCAACGCCACGATCCTGATCACCGATCGCGGCGGCTACCGGCTGCAGCCGTAATGTCTACCGAACGCATCTATTCGCTGCCGGTCGAGACCACCGGCTGGAAGTTCGACGGCGCGACCGAGATCGCCTTCAACTGGGAATACGAGGACGGCTCCGCCGACCTGCTCAACCTCTATGAAAAGGGCAAGAAGCAGCAGTGGGATGCGAGCGAGCGGCTCGACTGGTCGCTGGAGCTCGATCCCGACAATCCGATGCAGCTCAAGGACGAGGCCATCTCGATCTACGACACCGATGTCTGGCGCAAGATGTCGGACAAGGAGAAGGCCTGGCTGCGCCGCGAGCTGCAATCGAACTCGATCAGCCAGTTCATGCATGGCGAGCAGGGCGCGCTGATCGCGACCGCAAAGATCGTCGCGACCGTGCCCGACATGAACGCCAAGTTCTACGCCGCGACCCAGGTGATGGACGAGGCGCGGCATGTCGAGGCGTACAAGCGGCTGCTGCACGAGAAGTTCGGCGTCGCCTATCCGATCAACAAGGCGCTGCAGACGCTGCTCGAGCAGACGCTGACCGACCGGCGCTGGGACATGACCTATCTCGGCATGCAGGTGCTGATCGAAGGGCTGGCGCTCGCCGCCTTCCAGTCGATCCGCGACAAGGCAGGCAATACGCTCGCCTCGGCGGTCAACGCCTACGTGATGCAGGACGAGGCGAGGCATGTGTCATTCGGCCGGCTGGCGTTGCGCGAATATTATCCGCAGCTCTCCGACGCCGAGCGCGACGAGCGCGAGGAGTTCGCGGTCGAGGCGCTCCATTTCATGCGCGACCGCTTCAACCAGGCTGAGGTGTGGGAGCGTCTCGGCCTGTCGCAGCAGATGCTCGACGACATCCACTACAATTCGAAGCAGATGAACTCGTTCCGCGGCCGGCTGTTCAGCCGCGTCGTGCCGACCATCAAGGATATCGGCCTGTGGGGCCCGCGT
>DASXQC010000707.1:0-2098 GCA_036493235.1 Reyranella sp. | reverse complement strand
GCCGGCACGCGCGCCATGGCGATCTACAAGCTGCCGCTCAACGAGGTGGTGTTCGACTTCTACGACCGGCTGAAGTCGGTGACGCGCGGCTATGCCAGCTTCGACTACGAGATGGCGGGCTACGAGGAGAGCGAGCTGGTGAAGCTCTCGATCCTGGTCAACTCCGAGCCGGTCGATGCGCTCTCCATGATCGTGCACAAGAACGCCGCCGAATCCCGCGGCCGCGCGCTGTGCGAGCGGCTGAAGGACCTGATCCCGCGCCAGCTGTTCAAGATCGCCATCCAGGCGGCGATCGGCGGCCGGGTGATCGCGCGCGAGACGATCAGCGCGCTGCGCAAGGACGTGCTGGCGAAGTGCTACGGCGGCGACATCAGCCGCAAGAAGAAGCTTCTCGAGAAGCAGAAGAAGGGCAAGAAGCGCATGCGCCAGATCGGCGACGTGGAAATCCCACAGTCGGCCTTCATCGCCGCGCTGAAGATGGACAACCGTTAAGTCGTTTTTCGCGGGGGTCGCGAAAAACGGTGAAAACGGTCGAAACCGCCGCGAGGTGAAGTGATGGGTGTGCATTGCGGGCGCAGGATAAACGCCGCCGCTTTGGACACCTATTATGGGCAATGGCCCGCACGATTGCCTCGGTAAGCGCGTCGAGAATCACGTTCCATTGCCCAACGTGAGGTCCGCTGGGACCGCGCCACTCCGTGGCGCTCATGTCTTTTATGCGCAAAGCCCAGCAATCACGCGAGTCGGCGCCCGAAGATTTGTGTTCTGGCGAGAAGTAAATCTTGCCGGACCGCGGGCGTCGCGCCCGCGGTCCGGCAAGAGTCAGATGACCTTCCGCACCACGTGGCTGCGGTTGAGGGTGTACGGCCGGACCTCGCTTGGCCAGCGGCCCTGCTCGCCGGCGGCCGCCCATTCCTTGCTGAGCAGGACGTCGGGGCTGTCGAGCTCGTACATCGCCACGTAGTGCGCCATGCCGGCGCCGTCGAGCGTCTTGCGCTCGCCGCCGATGTTGAAGGCGGCAGGCTCGGTCTTGAGGCGGGTGATCGCGCCGACGCCCGGCACCTTGCCGAGCAGGGGCACGTGTTCCTTATCGTAGACCTCGTTGAACAGCGCTTCCTTGTCCTTCTGGACGTCCATGCTGACGATGAACAGGTACTTCTTGGCAATCGGCATGTCGTTCTCCTGATGAATCAAACGCCGCCGGTGACGTCGATCGTCAACCCGGTGACGAAGTCGGCGTCGGCGGAGGCGAGGAAGCAGATCACCCGCGCCTGGTCCTCCGGCAGGGCGACGCGGCGCAGCGGCGTGCGCTCGATCTCCTCGGCTTGCGCCGCCTGCGAGCGCTTCTCCCAGTGCGGCCGGATGCGCTCGGTCAGCGTGACGCTGGGAGCGATGGCGTTGACGTTGATATTGTCGGGCCCGAGCTCGTGCGCGAGCTTGCGGGTGAAGGCGATGATGCCGCCCTTGGCCGCAGCGTAGGCGCTCGAGGCGTTGACGCTGAGGCCGCGGCCGGCGATCGAGGCCAGGTTGACGATCTTGCCGCTGCGCTGGCGGCGCATCGCCGGAATCACCGCATGCGTCACCAGGAAGGTGCCGTCGAGGTTGAAGGCGATCAGCTTCTGCCAGTCGGCGAAGCTCATCTGCTCGGTCGTGACCTGCGGGTTGGCGATCACCGTGCTGCCGCCGACCGCATTGACCAGGATGTCGATCGTGCCGTGCTGCTTCACGACGTCGGCGACCAGCGCATCGACCTCGGCCGGCACCAGCGCATCGACCTGCCGGCCCTCGGCGCGGCCGCTGCGCTTCAGCGAGGCCGTCGCCTCCTCGAGGCGGCCCTGGTGATTGTCGACCGCGATCACCGTCGCGCCCTCGCGCACCATGATCTCCGCCGTCGCACGGCCGATACCGTTGGCCGCCGCGGTGATCAGCGCGACCTTGTTCTTGAAACGCATGGTGGGCTCCTTACTCGGCGGCCTGGGCGACCTTGGCCGGCCCCCACTTCTTCACCACCGGCAGCACTTCCTTGGCGAACAGCTTGAGGCCGCGTTCGCAGACATCGTAGGGCGTGCCGCCGAAGCTGAAGGCGACGTTCATCTCG
>DASXQC010000706.1:0-2655 GCA_036493235.1 Reyranella sp. | reverse complement strand
GCGGCGGTCGGGCAGCGGCGCGGTTGCCGAGGAGGCGGTGGTCTGGCGCTCGATCGAGGGGACCGGGCCGGAATGGTGGCCGACCATGCGCCAGCCCTCGCTCGTCCGGGCATAGGTGTTGGTGGCCATCAGCTGGCCGTTGGCGAGGATCTCGCGGCACACCACGATCGCGAGCCCGGCCCGGCCGACCACCCATTCGTCGACACAGCGTACGCGGGGCGATTCGGGATGGCTGAGGATGCCCTGCCAGCTGCGCAGGATGTCCGCGCGCTCGTGCAACGGCCCCTGGCCGGGGTGGAGGCAGACCATCGCCCCCGTTGGCGCCCAGATCTGCTCCATGGCCTCGTAATCGCGGTCGTTGAAGGCGCGGTAGAAGGCCCGGTTGGCCGCCAGGACGGCTTCCCTTTCGTCATCGTCGAACTCAGCCAGCAGGGGTGGCAGGCGAGGCGGCCGGCGCGGCATTCGTCTCTCGAAACTCCTCGGTTGCGCGGTCTATGATTAGCCGACACAGAGGAAGCATCCAACCGCCGAGAAGGCCATGTCGATTCCCAAGCTCGAATTCCCGCCGTTCCATCTGCCGCCGGAAGCCGAGGCGCTGCGTCACGAGGTGCGCGCGTTCCTCAAGGAGACGCTGCCCAAGGTGAAGTCGGAGGATCGCTTCGCCAGCTGGAATACATTTTCGCCGACGTTCTCGCGCGAGCTCGGCAAGAAGGGCTGGATCGGCATCACCTGGCCGAAGAAGTACGGCGGCTCGGAGAAGAGCTTCCTCGAGCGCTACGTCATCACCGAGGAATTGCTGGGCAACAGCGCACCGGCCGGTGCGCACTGGGTTGCCGACCGCCAGTCGGGTCCGCTGCTGCTGCGCTTCGGCAGCGAGGAGCAGCGCGAGGCGATCCTGCCGAGGATCACCGCCGGCGAATGCTTCTTCTCGATCGGCATGAGCGAGCCGGATTCGGGATCGGACCTTGCCTCGGTGCGTACGCGCGCCGAGCCGGTGCCGGGCGGGTTTCGCGTCAACGGCACCAAGGTCTGGACGTCGGGCGCGCATCGCAACCACTACTGCATCGCGCTGGTGCGCACCTCGGGCCAGCACGGCGACCGCCACAAGGGCCTGAGCCAGATCCTGGTCGATCTCAAGACGCCCAATGTCACCATCCGGCCGATCATCAATCTCGCCGGGCGCCACGACTGGAACGAGGTGACGTTCAGCGACGCCTTCATTCCCGAGAGCTGCCTGATCGGCAACGAGGGTGATGGCTGGCTGCAGGTGACGAGCGAGCTTGCCTTCGAGCGCTCCGGCCCCGAGCGCTTCATGCAGAACTACTACATCCTGCGCGAGCTGGTGCGCGTGCTCGGCCGCCAGCCGGCCAAGCGGGCGGCGTCGATCCTGGGCCGTATCGTCGCGCGGCTGTGGACCCTGCGGCAGATGTCGGTTGCGGTGGCCGGCATGATGCAGGGCGGAAAGTCGCCGGCGATCGAGGCGTCGCTGGTCAAGGACCTCGGCACGATCTACCAGCAGGACCTGCCGGAGATCGCGCGCGTGCTGGCCGAGAGTGATGCCACGACCGAGGAGGACATGGCCGATTTCCTCGACGTCGCGCAGTACGCCACCATGATGGCGCCGAGCTACACCATCCAGGGCGGCACCACCCAGGTCCTGCGCGGCATCGTTGCCCGCGGCCTCGGGCTGCGCTGAAGGAGCGAGACCATGGACAAAGAAACCCGCGACATGCTGCTGGAGACGGCGGATCGCTTCTTCGCCCAGCGCTCTGGCAAGGACGTCGTCAACGGCGTCGAGAAGGGCGTGTGGCCGAAGGATCTCTGGAAGGAGATCGAGGAGATGGGCCTGCCGCTGATCGCCGTTCCGGAGGACAAGGGCGGCGCGGGCGGAACGCTTGCCGACATGCTGGCGGTGATGCGGCTCGCCGGCTCGCACGCGGTACCCGTGCCGCTCGCCGAGACCGCGCTTGCCAACATGCTGATCGCCGCGGCGGACGGCGTGCCGGCGACGGGGCCGAGCACGCTGGCGCTGGGCGACGTCGTGTTCGAAGGCAATCGCCTCAGCGGCAAGGTCGATCGCGTGCCGTTCGCCTCGGTCGCGGACCACTTCGTGACGGTGGCTAACGCCGCCGGCCGGCCAATGGTGGCGGTGGTGTCCGCCTCCAATGCCAGCATCAACGAGGTGCCGAGCCATGCCGGTGAACCCTACGGCACGGTGACCTTCGACAACCCGGCATGCGAGTTCGCTGAAATTTCTCCGGTCAGCGCCGAAAGAGCGATCGAGCTGGCGGCTCTGATGCGCGCCATGCAGATGGCGGGTGCGGCCGACAAGGTGCTGGCGACGGCGGTCGAGTACTGCAAGCAACGCGTCCAGTTCGGCCGGCCGCTTTCGACCTTCCAGGCGATCCAGCAGATGCTGGCCGAACTCGCGAGCTTCGTCGCCGCGACCATCGCCTGCGCCGAAGCCGCGGCACGCGACGCCGACGAAGGCGGGCTGGCCGACGGCGGCCGCTTCTCGATCGCCGCGGCCAAGAGCCAGACTTCGGAATTCGCCCAGCGCATCGCCGGCATCGCTCACCAGTCGATGGGGGCGATGGGCTTCACCCACGAGCACATTCTTCACCACTACACGCGCCGCCTCTGGGTATGGCGCCG
>DASXQC010000705.1:0-3149 GCA_036493235.1 Reyranella sp. | reverse complement strand
CGTGCTGTTCCGCAAGCATCCGATCGTGGTTGGCCACTCGGCTCAGGTGCGCAAGCCCGGCGACTTCGTTACCCACGACGCCACCGGCCAGCCGATCCTGGTTACGCGCGGTACCGACGGCATCTTGCGCGCTTTTCTCAACGTTTGCCGCCATCGCAGCGCCTGCGTCGAGCCGTCGGCCTGCGGCTCGAACAAGCGCGCCTTCGTCTGCCCCTATCACGGCTGGGCCTACGATCTCGGCGGCCGGCTGCTCGGCATCACCGACGGCACGGCGTTCGGCGGCGTCGACAAGAGCAAGTACGGCCTGCGTTGTCTAAAGATGGCCGAGAAGTATGGCCTGATCTGGGTCGTGCCGAGCGCGCTCGAGGACCATGAGGACGCGAGCTTGGACATCGACGCCTATCTCGGCCGGCTGCAACCCGACCTCGAGGGCTGGACGATGGACGGCTGGGAGCGGCACAGCTTCGAGCCGATCGCCAAGAACATGAACTGGAAGCTGGTGATCGACACCTTCCTCGAGCTCTATCACTTCCGCTACCTGCACCCCGAGACGGTCTTCCCGCTGTTCCTCGACAACATCGCGACCTACGAGCAGATGGGTCCGCACATCCGCATCGCCGCCGCCAAGCGCACGCTGACCGAGGTCGAGCAGACGCCGCGGGAGAGCTGGCGCATCACCGACCACGCGATCGTGCTCTACGCGATGTTCCCCAACACCGTGCTCACCTACACCCAGGACCATTGCGGCATCTTCACCAGCTTCCCGATCGCGCCCGAGCAGTCGGTGCTGCACTTCTCGGTGCTGGTCCACCCGGACGAGAAGGCCAAGAAGCCCGACAGCTATTGGGAAGCCAACCGCAACCTCTTCGCTGCGGCCCTGGTCGAGGACCTCGGCATCGGCGAGACCATCCAGCGCAACTGCCACACCGGCGCGAACCGGCAGCAGACGTTCGGCAAATTCGAAAAGGCGCTGGGCTGGTACCACGCTGAAATCGACAAAGCGATCGCATAGGCCCAGCGCCGGCGGCGTGTAGCGCTGCAGGGAGCTATGCATTTTTCCGACATGGTCGGCAAAATGCTGAGCGACCGAAGCGCGGGCGCCGCGCCGCGCAGAACGAATCGAGGCAGCGAAACAAGAAAAGCGGGCCGGGAGGCCCGCTTCATGATCCTTATCTATCCTGCACGGTGCGGGCTCTCGCGCTTGATTACAAGCGCTGCCGCCCGCCGTGACGATCAAGTAGGCGCGCGTGCGCGCCTACTTGATCGTCACCTGGTGAGTCAGCTTGTCGCCGTCGGTGATGGTCACCGTGGTGAAGCCGAGCAGCTTCAGGAGGTCGAAGAACGTCGCGTCCTCGGCGACCGTGCGCTCCTGGAAGAACGGCGACAGGCGCGACATGGTGGTCATGTTCGCGAGCAGCGCGCGCATGCGGTAGATCGTGCCGAACTCGTTGCCCGCCAGGCCGACGATGATCAGCCTGTCGGCCTTCTCGCCCTTGACGAAAACCGCGTAGGGCACGCGGTAGGCCGACTGGATGGTGCCCTGCGACACCACGGTGACGAACTGCACGCGCTGCGCCCGGTCGACGCCAGCGATGGTCTGCATCGCCGATTCATAGACCTCGGTCGAGTTCGGCTTCGGATAGTAGTAGCCGATATACTTGTCGTCGGTGGCGGCTGCCGTCGGCTTGGCCGGGGCCGCGGGTGCGGCGGGCTTGGTCTGTGCCAGGGCGGGACCGGCGAGCAGCAGGGCGGCTGCAACGGCGGCGACTGTCTTGATCATCTCGGGCTCTCCGAACTCTTGAGGCTAAAACAGGGTATAGCCGCCATCGATGACGAAGTCGCGCCCCGTCGTGTATTGGGTGGCGTCCGACGCCAGATAGACGGCCAGCGGGCCGAAATCGGCGCCGACGCCCCAGCGCCGCTCGGGGATGCGCGGCATCACGTTGCCGGCGAACTTCGGGTTGCCGAAGGCATTGGCCGTCATCTCGGTCTCGATCCAGCCCGGCAGGATCGAGTTCACGGCGATCTTGTAACGGGCGAGCTCGACCGCCAGCGCCCGCACCATGGCGCACACGCCGCCCTTGCTGGCGCCGTAGTGGCTGGAGCGCGCCGCGCCCTCGATCGCCGCGGTGCTGGCCATCGCCACCAGCGAGCCGCCCTTGCCGCGCTCGACCATGTGCTTGGCCGCGGCGCGGAAGGTGAAGAACACGCCGTCGAGATTGACCCGCGTGACGCGGCGCCATTCCTCGTAGTCCATCTCGAGGATCGAGCCTTTGCCGCGGCCCGAGACGCCGGCATTGGCGACGCAGTTGTCGACATGGCCCAGCACCTTCACCGTCTCGGCGAAGGCGTCGATCACCTGCTTCTCGTCACCGACATCGACGATCTGTGAATGGACCTTGCGGCCGTGGCGCTTCAGCTTCTCGGCCGCCGCGTCGGTCTTCTCCTTGCGCGTGCCCCAGATGCAGACATCGGCGCCCGCCTCGGCCATCGCGTCGGCCATGCCGAAGCCGATGCCGCCGTTGCCGCCGGTTACCAGCGCCACCTTGCCGGTGAGATCGAAGCCCTTGTAGGCCATGGACGCCTTCTCCCTTTTCTATCTCCTCCCCCGTCATACGGGGGAGGGTGGGGAGGGGGAAGGCCTCACAAACGATTTTCGGAATTCGTCTTTTCATTTCCTCCCCCGTCACACGGGGGAGGAAGATTTTTGTCGAGATCAGTTCAACTGATCCGTCTCGACCAGCACGATCTCTGAATCCTCGACCGCCTTGATATCGATCTCGGCCTGGTCGACCACGGCGATGCCGTCGCGGGCGTTGGCCGTGATCGGCTTGCCGTCGGCGCCGGTCACCTCGATCTTGCCCTTGGCCGGCACGAGATAGGCCGGCTTGCCCTCGAGCTTCTGCTTGATGGTCTCGCCGGCCTTCAGCTTGCCGGCGAACAGGGCGCCGTCGGCATAGAGCGGGATCGCGCCGTCATGGCCGCGGCCGGACGCGAGCGGCACCAGCTTGCCGTCGCGCGCGTTCTCGGGAAACTGCACGGTCTCCCAGCGCGCCGGCACGCCTTCCTTGTTCGGGATGATCCAGATCTGGAACAGCTCCGTCTCGTCATCCTCCTTGTTGTACTCCGCGTGCTGGATGCCCTGGCCT
>DASXQC010000704.1:0-5019 GCA_036493235.1 Reyranella sp. | reverse complement strand
GCTGATGCTGATCGCCGGCGCCGCACGGCTCGAAGAGCCGGACATCCTCGTGCTCGACGAGCCGACCAATCACCTCGACCTCGCCAACATCAACATCCTGGAGCGCTGGCTGACCGTAGACTTCCAGATCCCGATGCTGATCGTCAGCCACGACCGCGAGATCCTCGATCGCGTGACCGATCGTACCCTGTTTTTACGCGGCGACGGCGTCCATGCCTTCAAGACGCGCTTCTCGCTGGCGCGCGAGGAACTGCTGCGCCGCGACGCCGCCAACGCCGCCCGCGCGCAGCTCGAGGAGAAGGAGATCAAGCGGCTGGAGCAGGCGGCGGCGCGCTACAAGGTCTGGGCGGTCAAGAACCCCGACCTCAACAAGCGCAAGAACGCCGTCGAAAGCCGCATCGCCCGCATCGAGGCCGATCGCACCCAGACCTACGTCGCGCGCGAACGGCGGCTGGAATTGAGCGATGGCGACACCGACGCACGCGTGGTGTTGCGGCTGGCCGGACTCGACGTGAAGACGCCCGACGGCCGCAAGCTGATCGGCATCGACCGGCTGGCGATCGCCGCCGGCGACCGCATCGCGCTGCTCGGCGCCAACGGCGCCGGCAAGTCGACGCTGCTCTCAGCCCTCGCCGCCGCCTACGATCCGGCGCTCGAGCATTACGACGGCACGGCGGCAGTGCGCTTCAATCCATCCTGCCGCCTGGTCTATTTCGATCAAAGCATGCGCGATCTGCCGCTCGACACGGCGATCCTCGACTACGTTCTTTCGGCCGACGGCGTTTCCGAGCGCGACGCCATCCGCCTGCTCGCGCAGGCGGGCTTCGCCTTCAAGCGGATCGGCGAGCCGATCGACGTGCTGAGCCATGGCGAGCGCGCGCGGCTGGTGTTCCTGAAGATGAAGCTGTTGCGGCCGAACTTCTATCTGCTCGACGAGCCGACCAACCATCTCGACATCGACGGCCAGGAAGACCTCGAGGAGCAGCTCGAACGCTCCGACGTGTCGTGTCTGTTCGTCAGCCACGACCGCTTCTTCACGCGGACGGCGGCGACGCGGTTCCTCGAGATCGCCAAGGGGCGGCTGGTCGAGATCGACGATCCCGACGCCTTCTTCGACGCGCAGACTTAGCGGGTTGTCGGGGGGCGGGTCGTCGCGGGCGGAGGCGGCGCCGGCAGATCGCGCGACAGTCCGATCAGCGGCCGGGTGGGTGCCTGGGCGATATCGGGCGCCTGCGTTCCGTCGCCGCCGGTCACCGGAGACGCCGACGCGCCGGCGCCGACATTCGAGCCGATGGCGCTGCCGCTGGTGCCGGGACTGCTGCCGATGGAGCCCGGCTGGATGGCGCGGCCGCCAATGCCGGGGACCGGTGAATCGGGGATGGGACTGGACTGGGCAAACGCGCTCGCAGAGGCGGCGACGAAGACAGCCGTCAGGAGTAACGCCGAAACAGGCCGAACCATGGCAATGCCTCCAAAGCTGTGTCCTGAACAGCGTTCGGGGGGCTGAAAGGTTCCGGCAACAGTGGGTTCAGGCCAACGCGCGAATCATGTGGCGAAAGACAAACTGATGCCGCGGCGTTGCCGGGATGCGCTGCAGGATCCGGCTCGCCGGCTCGCGATCCGGCGACATGAGCCGCCGCATCACGCCACGCAGCCCGGTCTCGCGGCTGAGGCGCATGTCGAACAGCGGCTCGTTGAAGAACGTCCCGAAGCGAAGCTCGAGCAGCAACTGCGGTTGCCACCGCGGCCCGACGGAGCGGTGCAGGCCATAGGGATCGATGCCGAACGCCGCGCCCGCCGGCCCATGGAAGCGCCGCGCGCTGCGATGGAACAACCGCAGCCCCATTGGCCCGACGAAGGTTCCCGCGATCAGGTATTCCATCTTGGTGCCGATGCCGTCGGCCCGCAGCGCCGCCTCCAGCAGGGCGAGATCGTGCGAGCCCTCGACATAGTGGTGCCCGCCCTCGGTCTCCGCCTCGACCGGCGTGAGCAGAACGAAGATCGCGAGCGAACGGAAATCCTCGAAATCGCGGTGGAACGCCTCACGCCGGGGCTCGGCCGGCCGGTCGGGCAGCGCCCAGAAGGCGTTGAGCGAGCAGAGCGTGGGCGCACAGCCGAGATAGGCCTCCGCCAGGTCGAGCAGCCTGTCCCCGGTCGCCAGCTCCAGCAGATGCGGGCTCTGCCAGAGATCGAGAGGGCGGTAGCAGGCGTAGTTGCGGTCGCGCGGAACAGCCTCGAGCGCCGCCACCTCCCCGTCCGGATGCTGCGGCGCGCGGCCGAGCAGCAGCGGCCGCGCCGCCAGGTGCCGCACAATGTCACCGGCCTGGTCGGCGCCAATCAGTGCCCCGAGATCGAGGCAGCCCTTCTGCCGCAGCGGCTCGGCATCGATCGCCCCGCCGCCGTGTGGCTGGCGGATTCGCGCAGGAAGCGCTGCATCGGCGTCAGCAAAAGCCTTCGCGACGGCGGCACGCCCGTCGGGCGGGCAGTGGGCCAGCCGCTCGCCGAGATCGTGGTTGATCAGCCGCAGCCGCTCGCGCCGCATCAGATGACGGGGCAGCTCATAGCCAAGGCTGGCCGCGACCCGCTTCAGCCGGGACAGGTCCAGCCTCAGGCCCGCCGCAGGGTCGATTCGCATCGGCGTGCCTACTCCAGGACGAGCAGCGGCTCAGAGAGCGTCTGATAGTGCAGCTGCACGCGCTCGGCCGGCACCGCGTAGAACACGGTGTCCCATTTCTTGAAGCCGTAGTGATCGAGATAGAAGCGGTAGTTCGGACACAGGCTCATCAGGCGCAGCGGCAGCGACCAGAGATGATGATAGGTGTGGTAGATCGCAATCGCGATCTGCGGCCGGTGATTCTTGATCGTCTGGTACATGCCCTCGATCATGAACTCTTCGCCGCCCTCGATGTCGATCTTGATGAGGTCGACCCGCGACAGGTTCTTCGTGCGCACGAACTCGTCGACCGTGACGCACGGCACGGTGACGAAGTTGGTGCCTTCGTATTCCTTCTCCCGGTTCAGCAGGCTGCCGGACGCCATGGTGCTCCAGAACGGCAGTTTCGCCTCGCCGTTGTGGCCGCCGATCGCCAGGCGCTGCTCGTGCACCAGCCCGGGGAAGCAGCTCACGGTCTGCCACACATAGCGGCTGAGGAAATCGAAGCCGAACGGATCGATGGCGTGGATCTGCCCCTTGCCCTGCATGCGCGCGCACAGCCAGGGAAGCTCCATGCCCTCGTCGATGCCGATGCTCAGCACGCACTGGTCCGGCTCGATCTTCACGTACTGCTCGTACTGGGTCTTGGAGAAGACCGAGCTGACATAGTGCTTCCAGACGTCCTCGGCGCTGCCCTGGAACGCCGTCGCGTAGGCGCGCCGGCTCTCCTCGTTGTCGAGCCGGCTCTGGACGTACTCGGCGGCGCTGCGGAACGCCTCGCGCTGCTCGCGATCCTTCGTGTAGTACTCGTCGTCCGCCAGCAGCGTATGGCCGCCATTGCCGTTGGCCTTCGCGGCCGGCGGCTCCCAGCGGGACAGGAAGTCGACGAAATCTGCCATCGGCAGCACGGCCGGCTTGCCGGGCCTGCAGCGCTCGATGACCTGCCGGCCGAAGTGCCAGAACTCCCAGCCGACGATGTCGACCGACGGAAACACCACGAGATCTTTGGGCATCGCGCCGCGGGCCAGCGCCTCGCGCCATTTGCTGTCGACCGTGATCACCGTGTCGAGGTCGCCCGACAGCTCCGCGACATAGCCCGCGAACGTGGCGTCCGGCAGCAGACGCTGGATCGCCTGCTGCAGGAACCGGGTATCGTCGTTGTCGGGATGAAGCCGATAGGTCCCCAGGCCGACCAGTTCGGAGAAATTCGTCGCAATGCGCATGTCGGTCCCGGCGGACTAGCTCACGATCTGGCCCCTGAACGCCCAGCGCGTCATGCGCTGCTCGACCAGGGCACAAATCGCGTACATCGCGACACCCATGATGGCAATGGCGAACAGGCCGGCGAAAGTGGTGGCTGTGTCGTTGCGGGCGCCGGCCGACAGCATCAAAAAGCCGATGCCGCGGTTGCCGCCCACAGTCTCGGAGATCACCGAGCCGATGAAGGCGAGCGTGATCGCCACCTTCAGGCTGGCGAACAGGTAGGGCATGGCGCGCGGGATGCCGACCTTGCGCAGGATCTCGAACCGCGTGGCACCGAGGCTGTAGAGCACGTCGATCATCTCGGGCTCGATGGTGGCAAGGCCGGTCGCCACGTTCACCACGATCGGGAAGAAGCTGATGACGAAGGCGGTGACGATGGCGGGCGTGGCACCCACCCCGACCCAGATCATCAGGATCGGCACGATCGCCACCTTCGGCACGGCATTGAAGGCGATCAGCAGCGGATAGAGGCCCGAGTAGATCAAGGGCGAGGCGCCGATCAACACGCCCAGCAGCATGCCGCCGACGATGGCGAGGAAGAAGCCGACCACCGTGGTCCACAACGTGTCCCAGCAGAACGCCACCAGGATATCGAACCGCTGGAAGAACACCTCGAACACGCGAGTCGGCCGCGGCAGCAGGATCTCGGGCAGGTCGAAGACGACGCACACCAGCTCCCAGACCAGCAGGAACACCGCCATGGCGAGCCACGGCATGGCGATGCGAACGATCTCACGGCTGCGGCCGGTGATCATGCCGCATGCTCGTGATGGATGCGCTCGCGCAGCTCCTGCACGATCGACACGAACGCCGGCTCGAAGGTCGAGGCGAGCGTACGCGGGCGCGGCAGGTCGATGGTCCTGGCCATCACCACCCGCCCCGGGCGACGGCTCATCACGTAGACCGTATCGGCGAGATAGACCGCCTCGCGCAAATCGTGCGTGACCAGCACGCCGGTGAAGCGCTTCTCCAGCCACAGCGCCTGCATGACGCCCCACAGCTCCTCGCGGGTGAAGGCATCGAGCGCGCCGAACGGCTCGTCGAGCATCAGGATCTCGGGCTCGTGGATCAGGGCGCGGCAGAGGTTGGAGCGCTGCTGCATG
>DASXQC010000703.1:0-4845 GCA_036493235.1 Reyranella sp. | reverse complement strand
CCGATCCCAAGGTGATGGGCGTCAACTCGACCATCGCCAACACCAACATCGTCTGGCACGGCGGCAAGCTGCTCGCGCTCGAGGAGGCGCACGCGCCCTATTCGCTCGATCCGGCAACACTGATGCCGCTGAACGGCGGCTCCGAGACCTGGGGTGACAAGCTCAACGGGCCGTTCACCGCCCATCCCAAGCTCGATCCAGTGACCGGCGAGATGGTGTTCTTCGGCTACTCCGCGACCGGCCGCTTCACCAAGGAGATCAGCCTGCAGACCGTGACCGCGGACGGAAAGATCACGCGCGCCGAGATGCTCGACGGGCCGTTCCCGTCGATGATCCACGACTTCGCGGTGACGCGGAACTGGATCATCGTGCCGGTCTTCCCGCTGACCTCCTCGATGGAGCGGGCGATGTCGGGCAAGCCGCCGTTCGCCTGGGAGCCCGACCGCGGCACGCACATCGCCTTCGTGCCGCGCAACGGCACGGTCGCCGACGTGAAGTGGATCAGCGCCCCGCCCTGCTACGTGTTCCATCCGATGAACCACTACGAGACGGCCGACGGCAAGATCGTGGTCGACGTCATGAAGTTCGATGTGGCGCCATTGTTCCCGCTGCCCGACGGCTCGCCCTCCAGCCCCGAGACGCCGAAGGCGCGGCTGACCCGCTGGACGTTCGATCTCGCGGGCGGCGGCAACACCTTCAAGGAGGAGCAGCTCGACGACCGCGCCGGTGAGTTCCCGCGCTTCGACGAACGCTTCTGCATGAGCGACTACCGGCACGGCTGGATCATGGGCGGCGACCTGATCGACCGGAAGACCGGCGAACCGCAGCACGACGGGCTGGTCCACTACGACCTCAAGACCGGCAAGAGCACGATGTGGCGCGAGGGGCCGGGCGACCGCTTCGGTGAGCCGGTGTTCGTGCCGCGCGCCGAGGACGCGGCCGAGGGCGATGGCTGGCTGCTGAGCGTGCTCTATCGCGGCGAGCAGAAGCGCTCGGACCTCGCAGTGTTCGAGGCGACCGACATCGGCCGGGGCCCGATCGCGTTGGCCCACCTGTCGAGCCGCGTGCCGGCCGGCTTCCATGGCAACTTCGTCTCCCTCCCCCGTCACACGGGGAAGGTGGCGCGGTAATCCGCGATGGAGGGGGAGAGCCCCAGTGAAATCCTTCGTTTTGCCTTCCCCCTCCCTGCCCTCCCCCGTATGACGGGGGAGGAAGAAGACATGATCACCGTCCACCACCTCAACAACTCGCGCTCCCAGCGCATCCTCTGGATGCTCGAGGAGCTCGAGGTGCCGTACGACATCAAGCGCTACGAGCGCGAGGCGTCGATGCAGGCGCCGGCGGCGCTGCGCGCGGTGCATCCGCTCGGCAAGTCGCCGGTCATCACCGATGGCGACAAGGTGTTGGCCGAGTCTGGCGCGATCCTGGAGTACCTCGCCGACACCTACGGCAACGGCCGGCTGAAGCCCGCCGACGGCACGCCGGAGCGGCTGCACTACACCTATTTCCTGCACTACGCCGAAGGCTCGTTGATGCCGCTTCTGCTGATGAAGCTGGTGTTCAACCGCATCCCCGGCCGGCTGCCGTTCTTCATGCGGCCGGTCGGCAAGGCGATCTCCGCCGGCGCCAACAAGACGCTGCTCGACCCGCAGATCGGCACACACTTCACGTTCCTCGAGGGCGAGCTGGCGAAGCGCGCCTGGTTCGCTGGCCCTGAGTTCACCGCGGCCGACATCCAGATGAGCTTCCCGATCGAGGCGGCCGCCGCGCGAGCGCCGATCATGCGGCAGATGCCCAGGCTCTCGGCCTTCCTGCAGCGCATTCAGGCGCGAACGGCCTACAAGCGGGCCGTCGAACGGGGCGGCCCTTACGAACTGATGTCATAGGAAAAGATCATGGCTCTTCCGGCTTTGTTGCGCGAGTCGCTCTCGATCCCGGTGGTCGGCGCGCCATTGTTCATCGTCTCCAATCCCGACCTGGTGATCGAGCAGTGCAAAGCGGGCATCGTCGGCTCCTTCCCGGCGCTGAACGCACGGCCGAAGGAAGTGCTCGAGGAATGGCTGAAGCGCATCACCGGCGAGCTCGCCGAGTACAAGACGAAGAACCCGACGAAGAAGGTGGCGCCGTTCGCGGTCAACCAGATCGTGCACAGCTCCAACGACCGCCTGCAGCACGACGTCGATCTCTGCGAGAAGTACAAGGTGCCGATCCAGATCACCTCGCTCCGCGCGCCCGACGACGTGGTGAAGTCGGCCAAACGCTACGGCTGCCTGGTGTTCCATGACGTGACCAACGTGGTGCACGCCAAGCGCGCGCTGCAGGCCGGCGTCGATGGACTCATTCTCGTGTGCGCCGGCGCGGGCGGCCATGCCGGCCGGCTGTCGCCGTTCGCGCTGGTCCCCGAGGTGCGCCAGTTCTACGACGGCTGCATCCTGCTGTCGGGCTCGATCGCCAACGGTGCCAGCGTGCTCGCGGCGCAGGCACTGGGCGCCGACCTCGCCTATCTCGGCACGCGCTTCATCGCCGCGAAGGAGGCGAATGCGACCGACGCCAACAAGCAGTGCATCATCGAGTCCAACGGCGAGGAGATCGTCTACACCAACCTCTTCACTGGCGTGCACGGCAACTACCTGAAGCGCTCGATCGCCGCGTCCGGGCTCGATCCCGACGACCTGCCAGTCGCCGACAAGAGCAAGATGAACTTCGGCTCGGGCGGCAACAGCAAGGCCAAGGCCTGGCGCGACATCTGGGGTGCGGGCCAGGGCGTCGGCCAGATCCACGACGCCCCGCCCGCGGGAGAGATCGTCGCCCGCCTCGTCTCCGAATACGAAGCCGCCCGCGCCGCACTCTTCGCCGGCGAGACCGTGCCGACCCGCCTGAAGCAGGCGGCAGAGTGACGGCCCTCGGTCGTCATTCCGAGTGGCGCGGAGTAGTCTCCGCGCTCTTGCGAGGGATCTAGTGTCTCCCTACGAGATCCTTGCAGTCGCCGCCCTGACCGCGGCCGGCGGCTTCGCCTGGTACCTCTACCGCTCGGATACCAAACCCGGCGCCGCCAAGCCGCCGGCCGGCGAGCCGATGTTCCGCCGGGACCGCAACAAGCGCTGAAAGGTCCCTCGCCTCGCTCGGGATGACACGCTATTTAGCGTGTCACATGCGTCGACTTTACGATTGGGTGATGGGCCTCGCCCAGCACCGCTACGCCATTCCCCTGATGGGCCTGGTGTCCTTCGCCGAAAGCTCGTTCTTTCCGATTCCGCCGGACGTGATGCTGGTGCCGATGGTGCTGGCCAACCGCAAGAAGGCCTTCACCATCGCGGCGGTGTGCACCGTCTGCTCGGTGATCGGCGGGCTGCTGGGCTATGCGATCGGCTACTACTTCTTCGAGACGCTCGGCGCATGGGTGGTGAAGACCTACGGCCTGCAGGCCGGGCTCGAGCGCTTCCGCGAGCAGTTCGCCCAGTGGGGCATCTGGGTCATCCTGATCAAGGGACTGACGCCGATCCCCTACAAGCTGGTGACGATCGCTTCAGGCGCCGCGCACTTTGACCTCTTCACGTTCGTGTGGGCGTCTATCGTGACGCGTGGCGTGCGCTTCTTCCTCGTGTCAGCCTTGCTGTGGAAGTACGGCGAGTCGATCCGGGCCTTCATCGAGGAGCGCTTCGCGCTCGTCACCTGGGCATTCCTGATCGCGCTGGTCGGCGGCTTCCTCGTCGTACGTTACATCTTCTGAAGGCGATCATGTCGCTGCCCTTCGCCACCCGCCTCGGAACAGCCGCCGCCATCGGCAGCCTCTTCCTGCTGGGCGGTGCTTATTACTTCCAGTACGTCGTCGGTCTCGCGCCATGCGACCTCTGCCTGTGGCAGCGCTATCCGCACATGATCGCGATCCTGTTCGGCCTGATCACGATCCCGCTGATGCGCCAGCCCAAGGTCGCGCTGGTGTTCGCCCTGACCGCGATCGTCGCGCTGTTCGTCACCTCGGGCATCGGCGTCTTCCATGTCGGCGTCGAGCAGCATTGGTGGGCCGGCCCGCAGGAATGCTCGGGCCGCATCCCGGCCGGCCTGTCGGCCGAGGACCTGAAGAAGTACCTGATGGGCGCGCGCATGGTCCGCTGCGACGAGCCGGCCTGGAAGATGTGGAACATCTCGATGGCCGGCTGGAACGCGATCCTGTCCGGCGGCCTTGCCCTGCTGCTGTCGTTCCATGTGCTGAAGCACATCCGGGAGAAGTCATGAGGACCGGAGAAGGCCGCAACCCCGGCGATCCCGAGCCGCGCGACGTCGTCGAGCGCGTGATCCGCGTCGACCAGGCGGGCGAGTTCGGCGCCGTGCGCATCTACGAGGGCCAGCTCGCCGCGCTACGCTGGACGGGCCGCACCCGCACCGACACCCATCGCAAGATCTCCGCCATGGCGCGCGCCGAACGCGAGCATCGTCGCGTGTTTGACAAGATGCTGGTCGAGCGCCGCGTGCGGCCGACCGTCTTGTCGCCGCTGTGGAGCCTCGCCGGCTTCGGCCTCGGCGCCGTCACCGCCCTGATGGGCGACAAGGCCGCGATGGCCTGCACCGTGGCGGTCGAGGAGACGATCGACGAGCACTATGCGAGCCAGGCCGCCGCGCTCGGCGACGACGAGGCGGAACTGCGCACCACCGTCGAGAAGTTCCGCGCCGACGAGCTGGCGCACCGCGACGAGGCGCTCGCCGCCGGCGCCGAGCAGGCGCCCGCCTATCCGGCGCTGACGGCCGCGATCAAGGCCGGCTCGCGGCTCGCGATCTGGCTGTCGACAAGGATCTGATTCATTGGACCGCGCGCATCCTGCGCGCTCATGATCATGAGGCGCGCTG
>DASXQC010000702.1:0-2489 GCA_036493235.1 Reyranella sp. | reverse complement strand
GGCCGAGGGCGCCAAGGTCGAACTCAAGTAAGGAATTCCGTGCGGGCCGGCCTCCGGCCGGCCTGCACGGGCCCCTTTTCCAAGCGGATGGTCTCATCCGCTTCGATAAGTGGCCCTCTGCAATGGATGGGACGAGCGGCTTTGGCGGGTCGTGAGTTCCGAGACAGCAGCGGGTAGTTCGCCTGCCTTGAACCCTATCGAGGATGCAGGATGGCCACGGCCTTCAATACGCGCAAAAGAATCCGTCGCTTCTTCGGCCACATCGAGTCCGTGGCCCCCATGCCCAACCTGATCGAGGTCCAGAAGAGCTCCTACGAAAGTTTCCTGCAGCGTGTCACGCCAGCCGCCAAGCGGACGCCGTCGGGCCTGCAGGAGGTCTTCCGTGGCGTGTTCCCGATCAAGGATTTCGCCGAGCGTGCCAGCCTCGAGTTCGTGAAGTACGAATTCGAAGAGCCGAAGTACGACGTCGAGGAGTGTCAGCAGCGCGGCATCACCTTCGCCGCTCCGCTCAAGGTCACGCTGCAGCTCGTCGTGTGGGACATCGACGAGGAAGCCGGCTCCCGCTCGATCCGCGATATCAAGGAGCAGGATGTCTACATGGGCGACATGCCGCTCATGACCGACAACGGCACCTTCATTGTGAACGGCACCGAGCGCGTGATCGTAAGCCAGATGCACCGCTCGCCGGGCGTCTTCTTCGATCATGACAAGGGCAAGACGCACAGCTCGGGCAAGTACCTGTTCGCCGCCCGCATCATCCCGTACCGCGGCTCGTGGCTCGACTTCGAGTTCGACGCCAAGGACCTGATCCATGTCCGCATCGACCGTCGCCGCAAGATCCCGGTGACGACGCTGCTGCTCGCGCTCGACAACGACGCGACGGCGAAGAAGCGCGCCTCCGCGCAGGCCAAGGGCCAGACGCTCGATCCGGCCGAGGCCCAGGGCCTGTCGCCCGAGGAGATCCTCGCCGCGTTCTACGGTCAGGTCGTCTACAAGCGCGACAAGGAAGGCTGGAACACCACCTTCGACGCCGAGACGATGAAGGGCATCAAGCTCACTCACGACCTGGTCAACGCCAAGACCGGCAAGTCGGTGGCCGAGGCCGGCGCCAAGATGACGCCGCGGCTCCTGAACCGCCTCAAGGAGGCGGGCCTCAAGGAAATGCGCGTATCGGCCGAGGAGCTGATCGGCCGCTACGCCGCGGTCGACGTGATCAACGAGAAAACCGGCGAGATCTATGTCGAGGCCGGCCAGGAGATCACCCAGGCCGTGCTCGACCTGTTCGACGAGAACGAGATCGACGTGCTGCCGACGCTGGCGATCGACCACACCAACGTGGGCCCGTACATCCGCAACACCCTCGCGGCGGACAAGAACTCCAACCGCGAAGAGGCCCTGCTCGACGTCTACCGCGTGATGCGTCCGGGCGAGCCGCCGACGCTCGAGCAGGCCGAGACCCTGTTCGGCGGCCTGCTGTTCGACATCGACCGCTACGACCTGTCGCCGGTCGGCCGCGTGAAGATGAACATGCGGCTCGACTTCCAGGGCGTGCCCGACACGCAGCGTACGCTGCGTCGCGAGGACATCCTGGCCGTCGTCAAGGTCCTGCACGACCTCAAGGACGGCCGCGGCGAGATCGACGACATCGACCATCTCGGCAACCGGCGCGTCCGCTCGGTCGGCGAGCTGATGGAGAATCAGTACCGCGTCGGCCTGCTGCGCATGGAGCGCGCGATCCGCGAGCGCATGAGCTCGATCGACATCGATACCGTGATGCCGCACGACCTGATCAACGCCAAGCCGGCGGCGGCGGCGGTGCGCGAGTTCTTCGGTTCCTCGCAGCTCTCGCAGTTCATGGACCAGACCAACCCGCTGTCGGAAGTGACGCACAAGCGTCGCCTCTCGGCGCTGGGACCGGGCGGCCTGACCCGCGAGCGCGCCGGCTTCGAGGTGCGCGACGTGCACCCGACGCATTACGGCCGCATCTGCCCGATCGAGACGCCGGAAGGCCCGAACATCGGCCTGATCAACTCGCTGGCGACCTATGCCCGCGTGAACCAGTACGGCTTCATCGAGAGCCCGTACCGCAAGGTCCACAGCAGCCGCGTCACCGACGACGTGATCTATCTCTCCGCCATGGAGGAGGGCCGCTACACGGTGGCCCAGGCCAACGCCGAGATCGATGCGAAGGGCAAGTTCGTTTCCGAGCTGGTGCAGTGCCGCAAGGGCGGCGAGTACATCCTCGCCCGGCCCGAGACGATCGACTTCGTCGACGTCTCGCCCAAGCAGATCGTGTCGGTCGCCGCGGCGCTGATCCCGTTCCTCGAGAACGACGACGCCAACCGCGCGCTGATGGGCTCGAACATGCAGCGCCAGGCGGTGCCGCTGATTCAGGCCGAGGCGCCGCTGGTCGGCACCGGCATGGAAGAGGTGGTTGCCCGCGATTCGGGCGTGGCGATCGCCGCGCGCCGCACCGGCATCGTCGACCA
>DASXQC010000701.1:0-8114 GCA_036493235.1 Reyranella sp. | reverse complement strand
CGCGAGGTGAACCTCCACGTGCCGCTGGTCGTGCGGCTCGAAGGCACCAATGTCGAGCTGGGCAAGAAGATCCTGAAGGAGTCCGGTTTGAAGATCACCTCGGCGGAGAACCTCGCCGATGCCGCGCAAAAGATCGTCCAGGCCGTGAAGGAGGCCGCATAAATGGCCGTCCTCGTCGACAAGAACACCAAGGTGATCTGCCAGGGCTTCACCGGCGCTCAGGGCACCTTCCATTCCGAGCAGGCGATCGCCTACGGCACCAAGATGGTGGGCGGCGTGACCCCGGGCAAAGGCGGCTCCACGCATCTCGACCTGCCGGTGTTCGACACCGTGTCCGAGGCGGTAGCCAAGACCGGCGCGACGGCGACGGTGATCTACGTGCCCGCGGCATTCGCGGCCGATTCGATCCTCGAGGCGATCGACGCGGAGATCCCGCTGATCGTCTGCATCACCGAGGGCATCCCGGTGATCGACATGGTGAAGGTGAAGCGCACGATCGGCGGCTCGAAGTCGCGCCTGATCGGGCCGAACTGCCCGGGCGTGATCACGCCGGGCGAGTGCAAGATCGGCATCATGCCGGGCCACATCCACAAGCGTGGCAAGATCGGCATCATCTCGCGCTCGGGCACGCTGACCTATGAAGCGGTCGCGCAGACCACGGCGGTCGGCCTCGGCCAGACGACCTGCATCGGCATCGGCGGCGATCCGGTGAACGGCACCAACTTCGTCGAGTGCCTGGAGATGCTGCTGCCCGATCCGGAGACCGAGGGCCTGATCATGATCGGCGAGATCGGCGGCGATGCCGAGGTGAGGGCCGCCGAGTATATCAAGGCGTCGAAGACGAAAAAGCCGGTGGTCGGCTTCATCGCCGGCCGCACCGCCCCGCCGGGCCGCCGCATGGGCCATGCCGGCGCGGTGATCTCGGGTGGCCATGACACCGCCGAATTCAAGGTCGAAGCCCTGCGTTCCGCGGGCATCCATGTTGCCGATTCGCCCGCCGCGCTTGGCGAGGAAATGTTCAAGGCAATGACCAGGTAATCCCTCCCCATTCAAATGGGGAGGTGGCCCGTAGGGCCGGAGGGATCATGACCCATCGCCCAGTCCGCGCCTCTGAAGGCGCTTAGACGGGGGCACTTCCCCATATGAATGGGGAAGAGGCGTTAGAGGAGCTGCTGAGATGCAGGCCGAGCAAACTTCTTTTCTCTTCGGCGCCAACGCGCCGTTCATCGAGGAGCTCTACGCGCGCTTCCTCGAGGATCCGAACAGGGTCGATCCCGACTGGCGCACCTTCTTCGAGGCGCTGGCCGAGGAGCGCGGCGACGTGCTGGCGGAAGTGCGCGGCGCCTCGTGGGCGCCCAACCAGGCGCGCGTCATCGATGTGCCGGACGCCGAGATGCCGCGCCTGGCAGCCAACCGCAACGTCAACGTCAAGCCTGATGGCGGAGCGATGCCGCTCGCTGGTGCGGGCGAGGAGGCGATCCGCGCCGCCGCCTACGACACCAGCCGCGCCTTCATGCTGATCCGCAGCTACCGTATCCGCGGCCATCTCGAGGCCGACCTCGATCCGCTCGGTTTGATTCATCCGCCGCTGCATCGCGAGCTCGACCCCAGGACCTACGGCTTCGGCGACAACGACTGGGACCGCCCGATCCTGATCTTCGGCACGCTCGGCCTCGGCGACGCCGCGACGCTGCGCCAGATCTGGGACCGCCTGCGTCGGACCTACTGCGGCAAGATCGGCGTCGAGTACATGCACATCTCCGATCCCGACCAGAAGGCGTGGATCCAGGAGCGCATCGAGCACGTCGAGAACCGCACCGATTTCACGCTCGAAGGCCGCCGCATGATCATGCAGCGCGTCGTCGAGTCGGAAGGCCTGGAGAAGTATCTTGGCCTGAAGTTCGTCGGCACCAAGCGCTTCGGCCTCGACGGCGGCGAATCGCTGATTCCGGGTCTCGAGCAGGTCTTCAAGCGCGGCGGCCAGCTCGGCGTGAAGGAAGTCGTGATCGGCATGCCCCATCGCGGCCGCCTCAACACGCTCGTGCACGCGCTGCAGAAGAGCTACACGGCGCTGTTCTCCGAGTTCCAGGGCCGCTCCTCGCAGCCCGAGGAAATGCGCGGCTCGGGTGACGTGAAGTATCACCTTGGTGCCTCGGCCGATCGCGAGTTCGACGGCAACACCATCCATCTCTCGCTGGCGCCCAACCCCTCGCATCTCGAGGCGGTGAATCCCATCGTGCTCGGCAAGGCGCGCGCCAAGCAGGACCAGCGCGGCGACGAGGATCGCAGCCAGGTGATGGCGATCCTGATGCACGGCGACGCGGCCTTCGCGGGCCAGGGCCTGGTGGCCGAGAGCCTCGATCTCAGCGATCTCGCCGGCTACCGCATCGGCGGCACGATCCACTGGGTGGTGAACAACCAGATCGGCTTCACGACCTTGCCGACCTATTCGCGCTCGGGCCCGTACTGCACCGAGATCGCCAAGATCGTGCAGGCGCCGATCCTCCACGTGAATGGCGACGATCCCGAGGCAGTGGTGCACTGCGCGCGCATCGCCACCGAGTACCGCCAGCACTTCAAGCGCGACATCGTCGTCGACATGTTCTGCTACCGCCGCTACGGGCACAACGAATCGGACGAGCCGATGTTCACCCAGCCGCTGATGTACAAGCAGATCGGCGGCCACAAGACGGTCAAGGAAGTCTACGCCGCGCGGCTCGAGGCCGAGGGCGTGGTGACGGCGGCCGACGTCCAGGCGATGGACGCCGATCTGCGCTCGCGGCTCGACAAGGCATTGGAGGCGGCGACCAACTACAAGCCCAACAAGGCCGACTGGCTGGAAGGCAAGTGGTCGGGCATGACCGTCGCGCCGGGTGAGGAGGATCGCAAGGGCATCACCAGCCTGGACACGCCGAAGCTGCTCGAGATCGGCCGCGCGCTCTCCGAGCCGCCCAAGGACTTCGACCTCAACCGCAAGCTGGTGCGGTTGCTGCAGGAGAAGCGCAAGGCGATCGACACCGGCAAGGACATCGACTGGGCGACCGGCGAGGCGCTGGCCTTCGGTTCGTTGCTGGCCGAAGGCACGCCGGTGCGGCTGAGCGGCCAGGACTCCGGTCGGGGCACCTTCTCGCAGCGCCATTCGGTGCTGGTCGACCAAGCCAACGAGAAGCAATACATCCCGCTGAATCACGTCGCCGAGGGCCAGGCGCATTTCGAGGTGATCGACAGCCCGCTCAACGAAGCGGCGGTGCTGGGCTTCGAGTACGGCTACTCGTCGGCCGAACCGAACGCGCTGGTCGCCTGGGAGGCGCAGTTCGGCGATTTCGCCAACGGCGCGCAGGTCATCATCGACCAGTTCATCTCGTCCGGCGAAAGCAAGTGGCTGCGCATGAACGGCCTCGTGATGCTGCTGCCGCACGGGTACGAGGGGCAGGGGCCCGAGCACAGCTCGGCCCGCCTCGAGCGCTACCTGCAGCTCTCGGCCGAGGACAATTGGCAGGTGATCGTGCCGACGACACCCGCCAACTATTTCCACGCGGTGCGCCGTCAGGTACGCCGCAGCTTCCGCAAACCGCTGGTCGTGATGACGCCGAAGTCGCTGCTGCGCCACAAGGACGCCGTCTCGACGCTCGAGGATTTCGGGCCGGGCTCGTCGTTCCACCGCATCCTCGGCGAGACCGACCAGCTCGGGCCGGACGAGCGGGTGCGGCGCGTGCTGCTGTGCAGCGGCAAGGTCTACTTCGATCTCGTCGCCGAGCGCCGCAAGCGCAAGATCGACGACATCGTCATCATCCGCATCGAGCAGCTCTATCCTTTCCCGATCTCGCGGCTGGCGCAGCGGCTTGAGAACTACCCGCATGCCGAGGTCGTGTGGTGCCAGGAGGAGCCGGAGAACATGGGCGCTTGGCATTTCGCCGATCGCCGGATAGAGCGCTCGCTCGGGACCGTCGACGTGCGGGCCAAGCGGCCGGTCTATGTCGGCCGGCCCGAATCGGCGTCGCCGGCCACCGGCTCGGCGCGCAATCACCTGAAGGAGCAGGCCGACCTGGTCGACCGCGCGCTCACCATCGGCGGGGGAGAGTAAACATGGCCGTCGACATCAAGGTTCCGGCGCTGGGTGAATCGGTCACCGAGGCGACCGTCTCGAAGTGGCTGGTGAAGGCGGGCGACACCGTCGCGGTCGACCAGCCTTTGTGCGAGCTCGAGACCGACAAGGTCACCGTCGAGGTGCCGGCGACAACGGCTGGCACGGTGGTCGAGCTGGTCGTTCCCGAAGGCGGCTCGATCCAGGTCGGCGGTGTGCTCTGCCACATCGAAGCCGGTGCCGGCGCTGCGGCTGCGGCGCCGAGGCCTGCGGTTGCTCCGGCGCCTGCTGCGCAGCCCGCCCCTCGGCCCGTCCCCGCTGCGGCGCCTGCGCCGGCTCCTGATGCTGCGCCGGCAGTCGTCAATCTCGCTGCTTCTGGTCCGGCAGTGCGCAAGCTCGCCGACGAGAAGGGCGTTGCGCCGGCCGCGATCCAGCCGACCGGCAAGGACGGGCGCGCGACCAAGGTCGACGTGATGGCGGCGATCTCGTCGATCTCCGCCCAACCGGCCGCCCCGGCCGCGGCGAGGCCCGCGGTGCCGTCCGGCCCGCGGTCGCGCGCCGACCGCGAGGAGCGGGTGCGCATGACGCGGCTGCGCCGCACCATCGCCAATCGTCTCAAGGAGGCGCAGAACACCGCCGCCATGCTCACCACCTTCAACGAGGTGGACATGACCAACGTCATGGCGCTGCGCGAGCGCATGAAGGAGGACTTCGAGAAGAAGCACGGCGCGCGGTTGGGCTTCATGTCGTTCTTCGTCAAGGCGTGCATCGCCGGCTTGAAGGAGCTGCCCGCGGTCAATGCCGAGATCGAGGGCGACGAGCTGGTCTACAAGAACTACTACGACATCGGTGTTGCCGTCGGCACGCCCAATGGTCTCGTGGTGCCGGTGCTGCGCGACGCCGATGTGCTCTCGTTCGGCGAGATCGAGAAGGGCATCGGCGATCTCGGCCGCAAGGCGCGCGACGGCAAGCTCTCGATCGCCGATCTGACCGGCGGCACCTTCACGATCAGCAACGGTGGCGTCTACGGCTCGCTGATGTCGACGCCGATCCTCAACCCGCCGCAGTCCGCCATCCTCGGCATGCACAAGATTCAGCAGCGGCCGATGGTGGTCGGCGGCGAGATCAAGGCGCGGCCGATGATGTACCTCGCGCTGTCATATGACCATCGCATCATCGACGGCCGCGAAGCCGTGCTGTTCCTGGTGCGGGTCAAGGAATGCATCGAAGATCCCGAGCGGCTGCTGCTCGGGGTTTGACGCACCGCCATAGCCTCGCCCCCGGTGTCATCCCGAGCGGAGCGAGGGACCTTTAATCGGGCGCCGCGAAAGGTCCCTCGCTGCGCTCGGGATGACACCGAGAGTGGACCGGGCGGTGTGCGCCATGGCGAATGAATCCTTTGATCTGGTGGTGATCGGCTCCGGTCCCGGCGGGTACGTCGCGGCGATCCGCGCGGCGCAGCTCGGCATGACGGTGGCGGTGGTCGAGAAGCGCACGACCTTTGGCGGCACCTGCCTCAATGTCGGCTGCATCCCGTCGAAGGCGCTGCTGCAGTCCTCGCACCTGTTCGAGATGGCGGCGCACGAATTGGCCACGCACGGCGTCACGGTCGGCGCGCCGACGCTCGACTTCGCCCAGTTCATGAAGCGCAAGGGCGAGGTGGTCGAGGCGACCACAAAGGGCGTCGCCTTCCTGTTCCGCAAGAACAAGATCACATCGCTCCAGGGCAGCGGCCGGATCGAGAAGGCAGGCTCGGTCGCGGTTGTCGGCGACGACGGCGCGGTAAAGGACACGCTCGCGGCGAAGAACATCCTGATCGCCTCGGGCTCGGAAGTGATCCCGCTGCCGGGCGTGACGGTCGACGAGAAGAAGATCGTCTCCTCGACCGGGGCGTTGGAGCTCGCCGAAGTCCCGAAGCGCCTGATCGTGGTCGGCGCGGGCATCATCGGCCTGGAGCTGGGCTCGGTATGGCGCCGGCTCGGGTCGGACGTGACGGTGATCGAGTTCCTCGACCGCATCACGCCGGGCGTCGATGACGAGGTCACCAAGCAGCTCCAGCGCTCGCTCACCAGGCAGGGCATGAAGTTCAAGCTCGGGTCCAAGGTGACGAAGGCGGATGCCAGCGGCGCCGGCGTCGTGCTCACGGTCGAGCCGGCGAAAGGCGGCGAGGCGGAGATCGTCGAGGCCGATGTCGTGCTGGTCAGCATCGGCCGGCGCCCGTACGTCGACGGCCTCGGCCTCGACAAGGCAGGTGTGAAGCTCACCCCGCGCAGCCGCATCGAGGTCGATGCGCATCTCCAGACCTCGGTGCCGGGCATCTGGGCGATCGGCGACGTGATCGACGGGCCGATGCTGGCGCACAAGGCGAGCGAGGACGGTATCGCGGTGGTTGAGACCATCGCCGGCCAGAAGGGCCACGTGAACTGGGACCTCGTGCCGTCGGTCATCTACACCCAGCCTGAGGTGGCCTGGGTCGGCAAGACCGAGGAGCAGCTCAAGGCCGCCGGTGTCGCGTACAAGATCGGCAAGTATCCGTTCCTGGCCGATCCGCGCAGCCGCGCCAACGGCGCGACCGAGGGCTTCGCCAAGGTGCTGGCCGACAAGGCGACCGACCAGGTGCTGGGCGTGCACATCATCGGCGCCGAGGCCGGCACGATGATCGCCGAGGCGGTGATGGCGATGGAGTTCAAGGCCTCGGCCGAGGATATCGGCCGCGTCTGCCACGCCCATCCGACCGTCAACGAGGCGCTCAAGGAAGCCGCCCTTGCAGCGTGGGAGAAGCCGATCCATCTCTGAGGTGGGCGTCGACGCCCGTCTGTGACGGAAGGGCTCGGTTCACGTGCGCAAGCCGCTGATGATCCTGCTGATCGTCGTGCTGCTGATCCTGACGGTGATCGGCGGGCTGCTGCCGATCCTGCAGGGCTGGATCTTCTTCGTGCTGGCGCTCTATGTCTTCGCGACAGAGTTCGAGACCGGTCGCCTCTGGGTGCGGCGGGCGCGCCGGCGCTGGCCCGCTTTGTCGCGCTGGATCGCCGCTGCCCGCGGCCATCGCTGGGCGCCGCGCCATCTGCAAGAATTCGACGAGCTGACGAAACCTGATTGAGGGAGATGACGCATGACGACGGTGTTCGATCTCGACGTCGAAATCGACAAGCTCACGATGCTGCAGGGCCGCACCCCGCAGACGACCGGCAGCGACCGCAAGGGCTCGTCGGCGCAGCTCGCTTCCTATCGAGACGGCAGCATCTTCACCACCAAGTTCAACGGCATCGGGGCCTGGGAACGTCACCCCAAGGGTGACGAGTTCGTGCAGATACTGGACGGCGCGACCACGCTCGATCTCGAGACCGCTTCCGGCATCCAGGCGATCGAGCTCAAGGCCGGCATGATCGCCGTCGTGCCGCAGGGCGCCTGGCATCGCTTTCGCTCGCCGCAGGGCGTTGCCCTCATGACCGTGACGCCGCTGCCGACCGAGCATATCCGGACCGACACGGACGATCCCCGAACGGCTTAGTTCTTCTCCAGGCTGTAGCGCCCCCGGCAAAAGATCAGTTGAACTTGCGATAGACCGCTTCGGCGATCGGCAGCAGCTCCTCGCGCGTGGCCGGCGCGGTGACGGCGAAGCCGAAGCCCTGGTCGATCCAGGCGAAGGTCGCGGCGTCGCCGTCGCGCTGGAAGCGGAAGGCGGTCTCGCTGCCGGGCGCGGCGCGGACATAGAGCGTCAGCCGCTTGCCGCTGGCATCGTCGTACATCAGCTGTGCCGCCGCCGAGTCGTTGCCGGGCAGCAGCCGGCCGCCCATCAGCCTGTAGCCGAACGGCGTCAGGTCGGGCGCGGCCAACGGCTTGCCGAGCCGGCGCGACAGCCATTGCAGCAGGTGCGCCTCCTGGCTCGAGGCGACCTCGACAGGGTGGGCAACTTCGACCACGTAGGTGCGGTAGGCCGCGGCGGCGTTCTGCGCCACGCCGGCGGTCGCGGGCGGCGCCAATGTCTCGTGGTGGGCTGCGAACCAGCCAGTCCCGGCGCCGACGG
>DASXQC010000700.1:0-1760 GCA_036493235.1 Reyranella sp. | reverse complement strand
AATCCGTGGCGCACCGGCCTGACGATCGTCGGGCTGTGCATCGTGCTCGTCGCCATTTCCATTGCTTTGGGGGGCTAGATGAAAGGTGTCGCCGAATGGCTGCGCGGCTACAGCCGCCGGAACCTCCGTCTCGACACGATCGCCGGCCTGTCGCTCGCCGCGTTCGTCATTCCCGAATCGCTGGCCTACGCCTCGCTGGCCGACCTGCCGCCGGTGTCCGGCCTCTACTGCTACCTCGTCGCGGGCATCGCCTATGCGGTGCTGGGCACCAGCCGGCAGCTCGCGGTCGGGCCGACCTCGTCGCTCGCGGTCACGGTGGCCGCCAGCATTGCCGTGGTGAGCGGCGGAGATCCCGCGCGGGCCGTCGCCAATGCCAGCGCCATCGCGTTGCTGCTGGGCATCATCTGCATCGGCGGCCGGTTCATCGGCTTGGCCAACATCGCGTATTTCCTGTCCGACACGGTCGTGACCGGCTTCAAGACCGGTGCGGCGTTCTACATCGCCTCGACCCAGCTGCCGAAGCTGTTCGGCATCGAAGGCGTGTCGGGCAACTTCTTCGAGCGGCTCCATCACGTGGTACTGTCGTTGCCACATGCGCACATGCCGTCGCTGGTCGTCGGCCTGTCGGCGATTGCCTTGTTCGTGATTCTCGAGCGCACTTTGCCGGGACGTCCGACGACCCTGATCGTGGTCGCCGCGGTGATGGTCGCCGCCCATTTTCTGAAGCTCGACCGGCTGGGCGTGCACATGGTGGGCGAGCTGCCGAGTGGCCTGCCGGCCGTCGGCATCCCCGACATCCGCATCACCGAAGTGGGCGCGCTGGTGCCGACGGCGTTCGCCTGCTTCCTGCTGGCCTACGGCGAGGCGATCTCGGTGGCGCGTACCTTCGCGCAAAAGCACGGCTACGAGATCGATCCCGACCGGGAGCTGACTGCCCTCGGCGCCGCCAACGTCGCGACCGGCCTGGCGCGCGGCTTCCCGGTCTCGGGCGGCATGTCGCAAAGCGCCGTCAACGACATGGGCGGCGCGACGTCGCCGCTATCGCTGGTCGTGACCTCGGTCGCGATCGGGCTGACCCTGCTGTTCTTCGCCGGCCTGTTCCGCGACCTGCCGGAGCCCGTGCTGGGAGCGATCGTGCTGATCGCGGCCAGCCACCTGGTGAAGTTCGAGGAACTCAAGAACGTGCGTGAGGCCTCGCGCAGCGAGTTCTATATCGCTCTGGTGGCGATGGTTGGCGTGCTGTCGCTTGGCCTGCTAAACGGCCTGCTGCTGGCGGCGGCAGGTTCGCTGATCGTCCTGATCGCCCGCGCGTCGCGGCCGCTGGTCGCGATCCTGGCGCGCGATTCGTCAGGCCGCTTCGTCAATCGCGAGCGACTGACGGAGGCTGAGACGCTGCCGGGAGTCGTGGTGATACGCACCGGCGGCGCCTGGGTCTACTTCAACTGCGAGCACATCCGCCGCCAGATCCTCGATACCGTTGGCCAAGCCACGACTCCGGTACACACCGTCGTCATCGACTGCTCGATGATCCGGACGATCGATCTGACCGCTAGCGCAAGCCTGCGCGGTCTCGCCAGGGCGCTCACTGCGCGCAACGTCAGACTGCACCTGGCCGAGCTGCGCGACGACGTGGTCGACGAGCTGCGCGCGCACAGCGTCGAGGCCGACCTCGGGACGGTCACGCCGCATCGGTCGATCGACGAGTGCCTCGGAAGAGGGCCGTAGCATGTCCCTTCGCAGCCTTGCGGGATGTCTGCTGG
>DASXQC010000699.1:0-1566 GCA_036493235.1 Reyranella sp. | reverse complement strand
GGACCAGCTCGGCGCCGCGCACCGCCGCGGCCTCGGTGCTCGCCTGCACCGGCACGCGCTCGTCGAATTTCAGCGCCTCGAAGCGCAGGCCGTCGCGGCGCATCGCCTCGACGTGCGCGGCGCGGCCGATCAGCGTCACGGTGTTTCCCGCGCGCGCCAGCATGCCGCCGTAGTAGCAACCGACCGCGCCGGCGCCGAGGACCGCCACGCGGACCGATTTGTCGTCGCTCATCTGTTACCTTTGACCGGTGATTCTACGCAGGGGCCGTGAGGCGGCCATGCCCTTCATCATGGCCACCACGCTGATCGACATGCTGTCGATCGGCCTCATCATCCCGGTGCTGCCGGCGCTGGTCGGCAGCTTCACCGGCTCGCAGGGCGACCAGGCGCTCTGGTACGGCGTGGTCACCTTCACCTTCGGGCTCGCCAATTTCTTCGCCTCGCCGATCCTCGGCGCGCTGTCCGACGGCCACGGCCGCCGCCCGGTGCTGCTACTCGGCTTCTTCGGCTTCGCGCTCAGCTTCTACGCCACCGCGCTCGCCGGCGCGCTGTGGGTGCTGATCGCCGTGCGCGTGGTGAGCGGCGCGCTGCAGGCGAACATCTCGGTCGGCAACGCCTACGTCGCCGACATCACGCCGCCGGAGGACCGGGCGAAGCGCTTCGGCCTGCTCGGCGCGATGATGGGCGTCGGCTTCATCCTCGGCCCGGTGATGGGCGGCCTGCTCGGCGCGATCGACCTGCGCCTGCCGTTCGCCGCCGCCGGCACCCTCGCGCTCGTCAACCTCGCCTACGGCTGGTTCGTGCTGCCCGAGTCGCTGCCGCCCGAGCGCCGCCGCCCCTTCTCCTGGCGCCTGGCGAACCCGGTCGCCTCGCTGCGCGGCCTCGCCGCCCTGCACGGCGTCGCGCCGCTGATCGGCGTGATCGTCTGCGCCGGGCTCGCGCAGTTCATCCTCTACACGACGTGGGTGCTGTACACGACGTTCAAGTTCGGCTGGGGGCCGCTCGAGAACGGCTGGTCGCTCGCCGCGGTGGGCGTGGTGTCCGTCATCGTGCAGGGGCTGCTGCTCGGCCGGCTGCTGCGCTGGTTCAGCCCGCGGCGCCTCGCGGTGATGGGCCTGGCTTCATCCACGCTCGCCTACTTCCTGTGGGGCGCGGCGACGCAAGGCTGGATGATGTTCGCGGTGATCTTCGTCAACCTGCTCGCTTCGGCGGTGCCGGCGGCCATGCAGAGCATCATTTCGGGCGCGGCCGATGCGCGCACCCAGGGCCAGGCGCTGGGGGCGGTCGGTGGCCTGAACAGCCTGACCTCGGTGATTGCCCCTGCCATCGGCGCGCCTTTGCTGACCGCGGTGTCCCACCTGCCGCCGGGGGATTGGCGCATCGGCGCGCCGATGTATTTCTGCGCGGCGCTGCAGGCGATGGCCATGCTGCTGGCGGTAGTTCACTTCCGCCGGCAGCGCTAAGATTAAAGACTTACCCGCACAGGCTCACCAGCACAGGAGACTCCCATGGCATTGCGTATCGGCGACACGGCGCCCAATTTCACCGCGCAGACCACCGAAGGGC
>DASXQC010000698.1:0-5714 GCA_036493235.1 Reyranella sp. | reverse complement strand
AAAAAGGTCGGAAATGGCTTTTGCGGTCTTTTTCTTCCGAACGAGGCTCGGGAGAGCCCGAAGAGCTGTCGCGTTCTAGTTGGACGCCTGGACGCCGGTGGCGGCCATACGGCCCTGCCAGGTGCGGCGGTGCTCCTCGATCAGCGTGACCAGCTCCTGCGGCGAGCCCGTGTCGACCTCGAGGCCGAGCGGCTGCATCAGCGCGACCACCTCCGGATCGTCAATCACGTTGCGCAGGCGACGGTTCATCTGCTCGACCATCTCCGCCGGCATGCCCGGCGGACCGAAGAGGCCGAACCATTCCACCATGTCGAGGGTCGGATAACCCAGCTCCGCCGCGGTCGGGATGTTGGGCGCGACCTGGAGCCGGCGGTTGCCGGTGATCATCAGAATGCGGCAGCGCCGGCCGCGGTGCGGCGGCAGCAGCGAGGTGAGCGTGTTGACGGTCGCGGGGATGCGCCCGTCGCGCAGGTCGCCCAGGACGGCGACCACGCCGCGATAAGGCACCGGCTCCAGCTGCGCGCCGGCCGAGCGGCGCAGCAGCACGTTCAGCACCTCGACGAAGGTGGTGTTGGACGAAACGGCGATGCGATGGCGCTGCGCGTCGCCGTCATGCACCCAGTCCAGATACTCCTTGAAGCTGTCGACCGGCAGGAGCGGCGACACGGCAAAGGCGATCGAGAAGTTGCCGACCTTGGCGATCGGCGTGAGATCATGGATGGGATCGAACGGAAAGCTCTTGCTGGTGAGCCGCGACACCAGCGTGGTCGACGACAGCAGCGCGAACTCGGTACCGTCGGGCGGAGCCTTCTTGACCACCTCGCCCGGCATCGCGCCGTACTGGCCGGTGCGGTTCTCGACGATCACCCGCCGGCTGGTCCGACGCTGAAGCTGTACGGCGATGGCGCGCGCAACGGAGTCGGCGCCGCCGCCCTGCTCGAAGCCGACGAAGATGCGCAGGTCCTTCTCGCGCGGCAGGCCCTGTCCGCGCGCCGGGCCGAGCAACAACGCCGGCGCCGCCAAGGCGCCCGCAGCAAGACAGGCTCGACGTTTCACCGACAGCACAGCCCCCAAGCCAGAATGACCCGCAGCATCGCCAACCGGGCCCGTCACCGCAAGGCGCGCTGCGCGAATTTCAAGGTGCAATTTCATGGTCGCTGTTGCCTTGCCCAACCAGCGTCAGGCGGATTAGGACTGGTTCATGCCCATGGTCGAAGGTTCGGACGCTAACGCCCCCGGGAGGGGTACCATCGCCCAAAGGATCACGCGCTTCCTCGCGGGTCTGGAGCGTGCACGTCGGCAGCCCAACCGGCGCGAAGCCTATCACCTGCGCGACGCGCTCCAGCGCATGGAAGCGCAGGCGTATTCGGAGAGCGAGGACGCACTGCAGCGCGCGGAGCGCTCCGCGCCGCTGCCGGGACACGTTGCGAACCTGTTGGCCACCAACGAAAGCGTCACGGTCCGCCAGCTCCGCGACGAGCTGGACCGCATCCAGAAGAATCAATAGTCGAGATGCTAATTCCGGGCATCAGAAGCCCGGCGCCGACCGTGAATCGTACCAAAGCAGGCGGCGGTCGAAGAACATCATGTCGGTCTGGTGCAAGAACGGCGACGTCGGTCCCGGCCATTCGGCGACCGCGTAGGCGTTACCGTCCTCCAGCGATCCCCGGACCAGCCGGCCCTGGCAGCCCATGGTGGCGCTGACCTCGTCGTAGCTCATCCCGGGGGCCAGGCGCGCCAGCTTCTGGTCGCCGCTGACGCAACTGGTCGAGCAGCCGCCCATGGCCAGCGCCAGCCCAGCCACGGCGAGAGATAGCGTCAGCCCGAGGGTCATGGCGACAAGGTGGCGGGCTTACCTTACGGCGGCCTTACTACCGATTTTACGGCCAGGTTTGCAGCCAGGGGCGGAGCATTACAGACCGTGATAGTATCGGGCGCCGCCCTCACAGGCTTTTGACCCTGTGAGCGACGATCTGCGCGCCTAAAGCGACTGCGCTGCGGACATAAATGGGCTGGGCGTTTCGTATCACTGGGGAATGGAAGGGAGGCTCGTGGAATGGCCAAGGTCAGGAGGTCCGGCGTCGTGGTCGTCGGCGTGGTGCTGGTGGTCGCCGCCGTCGGATATTTCTTCTTCGACCAGGCCCTTCGCGACAAGGCGCGGGCGGCGGTGGCGCCGTCGGGTCCTGCCGGCATTCCGGTCACCGTCGCGGTCGCCGAGGCCAAGGACGTGCCGGTCTATATCCGCGGCCTGGGCACGGTGCAGGCCTACAAGACGGTCTCGGTAAAGACCCGGGTCGACGGCCAGATCGTCAAAGTCGACTTTCACGAGGGCCAGGACGTCAAGGAAGGCGACCTGCTGTTCCAGATCGATCCGCGGCCCTACCAGGCGGCGCTCGATCGCGCGGCTGCGGCCAAGCAGCGCGACGAAGCGCAGCTCGAGGGCGCCCAGCTCGACCTCGAGCGCTACGGCAAGCTGATCGGTTCGGGCTACCAGTCGCGCCAGAGCTACGACCAGCAGAAGGCTACGGTCGACGGGCTGAAGGCCGCGATCTCGGGCGATCAGGCGGCGATCGACACCGCCAAGCTCAACCTCGTCTATGCCGAGGTCCGCGCGCCGATCGACGGCCGCACCGGCCAGCAGCTGGTCGACCTCGGCAACCTGGTGCAGACGAGCCAGAACACCACGCTGGTGTCGATCACCCAGATCAAGCCGATCTTCGTGAATTTCACCGTGCCGCAGTACGCCAACCACAATCTGCGCAAGACGCAGGCGAAGGAAGCGCTGACCGCATATGCCTACAGCGCCGACGACACCTACAAGCTGGCCGAGGGCAAGGTGACATTGGTCGACAACCAGATCGATACGGCCACCGGCACGTTGCGGCTGAAGGCGACCTATGAGAACAAGGACGAGCAGCTGTGGCCCGGCCAGTTCGTCAGCGTCCGTCTGCAGCTCGCGACCCGCAAAGACGCGATCACCGTCCCGCAACGCGCCGTCATGCAGGGCGCGAACGGCCCCTATGGCTACATCGTCAAGGCGGACAACACCGTCGAGCGCCGCCAGTTCGAAGTCGCGGCCAACCAGGACGGCATCGCCGTGATCACCAAGGGCGTCGCGCTCGGCGAGAAGGTCGTCGCCGACGGCCAGTACCGGCTGACCGACGGTGCCCGCGTGCGCGTCGACAAGCCGACCGCCACGTCGGCGCCGGCAGGCGAACAACCTGGCAAGAGCGGCTAGCGGCCCCGATGAACATTTCCGAAACCTTCATCAAACGGCCGATCGCCACGTCGCTAATGATGCTGGGATTGCTGGTCTTCGGATCGGCGACCTACAGCCTGCTGCCGGTATCGGCACTGCCCAACGTCGACTTTCCCACCATCACCGTGAGCGCCACCCTGCCCGGCGCCAGTCCCGAAACGATGGCCTCCTCGGTGGCAACGCCGCTGGAGCAGCAGTTCGCCGCCATTCCGGGCCTCGCCTCGATGAACTCGGTCAGCGGTCTCGGCGCCACCTCGATCACGCTGCAGTTCGAGCTCAACCGCAAGATCGACGGCGCGGCGACCGACGTGCAGACGGCGATCAACGCCGCGAGCGGCCTGCTGCCCAAGGACCTGCCCAATCCGCCGACCTATCGAAAGGTCAATCCGGCCGACCGGTCGGTGCTGATCTACGCAGTCTCGTCCGATGACCTGCCGCTCTACAAGGTCGACGACTACGCCTTCGTCATCCTGGCGCAGAAGATCTCCGCGGTTACCGGCGTGTCGCAAGTGCTGGTCGCCGGCCAGCAGGATTTCGCGGTTCGCGTGCAGGCCAACCCGACGGCGCTCGCCGCGCACGGCATCTCGCTCGAGGACGTACGCGCGGCTCTCACCGCATCGACGGTCAACCAGGCCAAGGGCAACCTCGAGAACGACCATCAGTCGGTCATGCTGGACACCAACGACCAGCTGTTCAACGCCGACGCCTACAAGAACATCATCGTCGCCTATCGCAACGGCGCACCGATCAAGCTGCAGGATGTCGGCGACGTGATCGATGCCACCAAGTCGCCGCGCACCGGCGCCTGGTACAACGGCAAGCGCGCCGAGTTGCTGCTGATCTTCCGCCAGCCCGGCGCCAACACCGTCGAGATCGTCAACCGGGTCAAGGCGCTGATGCCCCGCCTGCTCGCCTCGATCCCGCAGAGCGTGCATGTCGACCTGATGTCCGACCGCTCGCAGTCGATCCGCGATTCGGTCGACGACGTGCAGTACACGCTGATGCTGACCGTCGGCCTCGTCGTGCTGGTGATCTTCATCTTCCTGCGCCATCTCTGGGCGACGATCATCCCGAGCATCACCGTGCCGCTGGCGATCGTCGGCACGTTCGGTGTGATGTACGTCTGCGACTATTCGATAGACAATCTGTCGCTGATGGGCCTCACCATCGCCGTCGGCTTCGTGGTCGACGATGCGATCGTGATGATCGAGAACATCGTTCGCTACATCGAGGAAGGCGAGAAGCCGTTCGATGCGGCGCTGAAGGGTGCGGGCCAGATCGGCTTCACTATCATATCGATCACTTTCTCGCTGATCGCCGTGTTCATCCCGCTGCTGTTCATGGGCGGCATCGTCGGCCGGCTGTTCCGCGAATTCGCCGTCGTTGTGACCGTCGCGGTCTGCATGTCGGCCTTCGTCTCGCTGACGCTGACGCCGGTGATGTGCGCGCAGTTCCTCAAGCGCCACAGCGACGAGAAGCGCGGCCGGCTGAACCAGTGGTGCGAGGATGTCTTCACCGGCGCGGTGCGGGTCTACGACCGCGGCCTGGTCTTCGTGTTCCGCCACCGGTTCATCACCCTGATGTCGACGATCACGTTGATCCTCGTCACCGGCTACCTCTACGTCACCATCCCCAAGGGCTTCTTCCCCGAGCAGGACACCGGCTTCATCTTCGGCCAGGCCGAGGCGCGGCAGGACATCTCCTTCTATGCCATGTCCGATCTCGCCAACCGGCTGGCCGACATCGTCAAGCAGGATCGCGCGGTCAGCGGCGTCGTCGGCTTCGTCGGCTCGACCGGCGGCAACTCGGCCGAGAACAGCGCCCGCATGTTCATCCAGCTCAAGCCGTTCGCCGAGCGGCCGGGCGATTCGGCGCAGAAGGTCATCCAGCGGCTCCGGCCCAAGGTCGCCCAGGTGCCGGGCGTGAAGTACTTCATGCAGGCCGGCCAGGACATCAATGTCGGCGGCCGCCTCAGCAAGACCGAGTTCCAGTACACCCTCACCTCGACCGATGCGGACGAGCTCAATCACTGGGCGCCGCTCATCGAGGAGCACATGGCGAAGCTGCCGCAGCTCCAGGACGTCACGTCCGACCAGCAGATCGCCTCGCCGCACGTCGCGATCGACATCGACCGCGACACCGCCTCGCGCCTCGGCCTGTCGCTTTCGATGATCGACCAGACGCTGTACGACGCCTTCGGCCAGCGCCAGGTCGCGACCATCTACACCTCAGCCACGCAGTACAAGGTCGTGCTGGAGGCGCAGCCAAACTTCACGAAGGATCCGACCTCGCTGTCGCGGCTCTACGTGCCGGGGGCGAACGGCGCCCAGATACCGCTGAGCACGGTGGCGCACTTCACCAACCGGATCGCGCCGCTGACCATCAGCCACCAGGGCCAGTTCCCCGCGGTCACCCTGTCCTTCAACCTCGCGCCGGGCGTGGCGCTCGGCCAGGC
>DASXQC010000697.1:0-3992 GCA_036493235.1 Reyranella sp. | reverse complement strand
CGTGCGGGCGATCGGCACGCCGAACTGCGCATTGGCTGCGGCGATGCGGAAGTCGCAGGCGCCGGCGATGGCGATGCCGCCGCCGGTGCAGAAGCCTGACACCGCAGCAATGGTCGGAACCGTACAGCGCTCGATGATCTCAAGCGTCGCGTCCATCTTGCGCTCATACCCGATGCCGTCCTCGCCCGACTTGAACTCGCGGAACTGGGCGATGTCGGTGCCGGCGGCGAAGGCCTTCTCGCCTGCGCCGGTGACTACCACCACCTTGGCCTCGCGGGTCTTTTCAATCCGTCCGCAGATTTCGGCCAGGCCCTGGTACATGGCGAAAGTCAGCGCATTACGGGCCTGCGGGCGATTGAAGGTCACCCAAGCGACATCGCCGCGCTTGTCGTAGAGCAATTCTTCGGTCATGTCAGATCGCACCATGGCATTGGATCGGCTCCTCAAAGGCTTTTCGGACTTCCGTCTGGGCTATTACCGCGAGCATCTCGACCTGTTCGAGAAGCTCGCGACAGTGGGCCAGTCGCCCAAGATCCTCATCATCGGCTGTGCCGATGCGCGCGTCGATCCCGGCATCCTGACGCAAACCCGGCCGGGCGACATCTTCACGGTGCGCAACATCGCTGCGATGGTGCCGCCGGCGCTGGCGGTGCCCGACCAGGCGCAGCACGGCACCTCGGCTGGCATCGAGTACGCCGTGCGCGGCCTCGATGTCGAGCACGTGGTAATCCTGGGGCACGCGCTGTGCGGCGGCATCGCGGCGCTGGTCGACGGCGCGACCAGCGCCGCGGCGAACTACGACTACCTCTCGACCTGGACCTCGATCGCTCGCACCGTGCGCGACGTCGCCGTGCACGACCTCGCCGGCCGCTCGCGCGAAGAGATCGTGCGCGCGGTCGAGCAGGCCTCGGTGGTCAACAGCGTTGCCAACCTGATGACCTTCCCCTGGCTCGCCGAGCGCGTCGCCGCCGGCAAGCTGGTGTTGCACGCCTGGTGGTTCAATCTCATCGAGGGCCAACTCTACGCCTTCAATCCCGACACCGCGGTGTTCGACGCCGTGACCGGCCTCGACGTGACGCCGACCGTGCAGAAGGGCACCAAGCTCTCCGCCATCAAGCCCGAGCGGCTGCTGCTGACCCTCGCGAACAAGAAGCCGGCGTTCTGAAAACCTGTGGATAAGCCCGTCGCGCGGAGGTGCGCGATGGGCAATGGAACGCGATTCTTGCCGCGCTCTTCGAAGAATGCGTATAGGCCATTGCCCGTAATAGGGGGTGCGCGCGGCGGTGTGCTTATGTGGAGCGCATGCACACGCTTCTTCCAGCAACCCCATCGAAAAACGGACGGTCTGCCCTAAACGGCGAAAACGGTCGTAAACGGTGCGCCCGCCCGTTAGCGTCTTGTCTCAGCCATGTTCAAGGTCGACGTCTCGAGCCTGCAGGCCTATCTCGACTTCGATCCGCGGCGGAAGCGCGATCTGCTGCGCCTGCATGCGCTGATCGCCAAGGCAGCACCCGGATTGAAGCGGCATTTCCATGCCGGCACGCCCAAGGGGCATGCGGGCATGCGCTTCAAGATGATCGGCTATGGGCCGTTCCACTACACGGCGTCATCGGGCGAGACGGTGGCGTGGCCGGTGATCGGCGTGGCGCTGCAGAAGAACTACATCAGCGTCTATCTGACAGTGACGAAGGACGGCGCGCCGATCCTGCGCGGCTACGCCGGACGCCTCGGCGAGCTGCGCAGCGGCGGCAACAATTTCAGCTTCGAGACCTTCGACGATCTCGATGCGAAGGTCCTGTCGGAGCTGGTCGCCGAGATTGCCCGCATCTGGTCGAGCGATGCGGACAATCCGGTTCGTTACATGCAGGGTTAGCTGGCGAGCGACTCGATCGCCGCGTCGACGCCACCGGCGGCGAACGGGACGCCTGCGGTCTTCATCGCCAGCTCCGTGGTGGCGAGGCAGCCCAGCAGCATCGGCTCGTTGAGGTCGCCGAGATGGCCGATGCGGAACACCTTGCCCATCAGCGGGCCCAAACCGCCGCCGAGCGACAGGTTGAAGCGCTCGAGCGCGATCTTGCGCATGGCGTCGGAGGTGTGGCCCTCCGGCATCATCACCGTGGTGACGGAATTGGAGAGACGGTCCTCGGTCTGGCCGTAGAGCGACGGGCCGTTGCCCTTGCTTCCCCAGGCGCGGACCGCGGCGCGGGTCGCCTCGGCGAGCCGGGCGTGGCGGGCGAACACGCCTTCCAGCGTCTCCTCGTCGATCAGCTTGATCGACTGCTGCAAGCCGAAGAAGAAGTGGACCGGCACGGTGCCGATGAAGCGCTGCGGCTTGCGGGCAGCCATCAGCTCCCAGTTGAAGTAGTACTTGGGCAGCTTGGCCTTGCGCGAGGCCTCGAGCGCCTTGTTGCTGACGCCGGTGATCGCCATGCCGGTCGGCATCATCAGGCCCTTCTGGCTGCCGGCGATCGTGACGTCGATGCCCCAGGCATCCATCTTGTATTCCATGCTGCCGAGCGAGGAGATGGTGTCGGAGAGCAGCAGCGCCGGATGCTTGGTCTGGTCCATCGCGCGGCGGACCTCGGCGAGCGGCAGCACCATGCCGGTCGCGGTCTCGTTGTGGACCGCGAGGATGGCCTTGATCTCGTGGCCCTTGTCGGCGGCGAGGCGTTCGCTGAGCTTGGCGAACTCGAGGCCCTTGCGCCAATCGGCGCCGACCACCTCGACCTTGAGGCCGAGCGTCTCGGCGAGCTCCTTGAAGCCCAGCGAGAAGTAGCCGGTCTCGATCACCAGCACGAGGTCGCCGGGCGAGAACAGGTTGGAGACCGCCGCCTCCCAGGCACCGTGGCCGGTCGAGGCGTGGAAGAAGATCTCCTGGTCGGTCTTCAGGATGCGCTTCACGCCGCCGTAGCAGGCGCGCTGGATCTCGAGGAACTCCGGCGCGAGGAAGTCCATGACCGGCCGGTCCATCGCCCGCAGCACGCTGTCGGGAATGTTGGTCGGACCGGGATTGTTGAAGAACTGGCGGCCGCGGGGCTTAGTGTTCGCTTGTGCAGTCAAGACAAACTCCGGAGTGCGAAAAGTCGAGCCGTGATTAGCCGCCGGCTCTTGGCGACGCAAGCGAGGCTTGCGATGTTCTGGGATTAATTATGTGAGGGCAAAATGAGTACCCCCCCGACCAATCCGGCGACCAATTCCGCCATCGTCACCGACTACCGGGCGCGGACCCAGGGCTCGGGTGCGCTGTTTGAGCGCGCCCGCAAGGTGCTGCCGAGCGGGATCACGCACGATGCGCGCTATCTCGACCCCTATTCGATCCACGTCGCCAAGGCCCGCGGGCCCCGCAAGTGGGACGTCGATGGGAACGAGTACGTGGATTACTTCGGCGGTCACGGCGCCATGCTGCTCGGCCATTCCCATCCCGCGGTGGTTGAAGCGGTCAAGAAACAGATGGAGCTCGGCACCCATTACGGCTCGAGCCACGAGCTCGAGGTGCGCTGGGCGGAGCTGGTGTGCGAGCTGACGCCGTGCGCCGAGAAGGTGCGCTTCACCGCCTCGGGCACCGAGGCGTCGCACATGGCGATACGTTTGGCCCGCGCCTACACCGGCAAGGACAAGATCGTTCGCTTCATCGGCCACTTCCACGGCTGGCACGACAACGTGACGGCGGGCGCCGGCGCCACCTACGACGGCGGCACCACCCCGGGCGTGCCGCAGGATGTCAGCGCTTTGTCGATCGTCATGCCGAGCGACAATGTCGCCGCGGTGGTGAAGCTGATCGAGGAGCGCGACGACATCGCCGCGGTGATGTTCGAGCCGTCGGGCGCCTCGTGGGGCCAGGCGCCGCTGCCGCCGGGCTTCATCAAGGCGGTGCGCGAGGCCACGGCGAAGAAGGGCGTCGTCATGCTGATGGACGAGGTGATCACCGGCTACCGCTGGTCCTCGGGCGGCGCGCAGAAGGCGTTCGGCATCACGCCGGACCTCTGCATCCA
>DASXQC010000696.1:0-7929 GCA_036493235.1 Reyranella sp. | reverse complement strand
AAACGGCGAAGGGCGCGACATAGTCTGGCAGCTTGTTCGCCAGAGTCTTGGTGCCGAGCCCCGTGCGGACGAGCACGCGCCGGCAGCCGGCATGGTAGGCCGCCTGCATATCGTCGATCTGATCGCCGACGAACGGCGTCTCGGCCGCGCTCGCCCCGTATGCCGCCAGCGCTTCGAGCAACATGCCGGGCGCGGGCTTGCGCATCGGACACTTGAAGAGACTAGTGCAGGAGAAGATGCGGTCGACGGACGCGCCGTGCTCCTGCAGCCGTGCCTCCAGCGCCGTATGGACGGCGTCGAGCTCGGCACGCGTCATTGCGCCCCGCCCGACCTCGGGCTGATTGGTGCAGATCGAGACGGTGACGCCGGCGCGGTTCAGACGGGCGATGGCCTCGGCGGCGCCGGCGATCAAGGTCAATTGCTCGGGACGCTTGATGTTATCGCTGCGGTTGACGACGACCACGCCGTCGCGATCGAGCAGGCATAGACGCATGCGCGGCAAACGCCGGCGCCGCGCGCGGGTTCCGTCAGCCCGCCAGCTCCTCGACCGTCGCGACCAGGCGGGCGATGTCGGCGGGCGTGCTGAGGCGATGGTCGCCACCTTTGACGAAGGTCGTGATCACCTCCGGCGCCTCGAGGTGCTCGGCGATCTGCAGCGAGTATTCCCACGGCACGTCCGGGTCGCGCTGACCGTGCAGCAGGCGTACCGGACAGGGCAGCGCGAGCTTCCTGTCGAACACCAGGTGGTTGCGGCCCTCCTCGATCAGCTTCCAAGTGAAGACCGAGGGCTCGGGCGAATATTGCGACGGCCGCTCGAGCCGACCCTCGCGCTGCAGGATCGCCTGGTCCTCGGACGACAGGCTGCGCAGCAGCATACGCTCGGTGAAGTCGGGCGCAGCGGCGATCAGCACCAGCCCGGCCAGCCGCGAGGGACGCTTCAGCGCCACCAGCAACGACAGCCAGCCGCCCATGCTCGAGCCCACCAACACGAGCTTGCCCGAGGTTTTTGCATCGATCACGGCCAGCGAGTCGTCGAGCCAGCGGCCGATCGTGCCATCTTCGAAGCGGCCCGACGATTGCCCGTGGCCGAGATAGTCGAAGCGCAAATAGGACCGGCCGGTGAGCCGCGCCCAGGCCTCCAGCGCCATCGCCTTGGTGCCCGTCATGTCCGAGCGAAAGCCGCCCAGGAACACCACCGTCGGCTCGCTGCCCTCGGTCCGCGCAAAGGCCACGGTGTTGCCATCGGGCCGGGGGAGCCGCTGAACGCTGTTTCCGTTGTCCATGGCGTGTTACGTGCCATAGCCGTGTCGCCTCCGCACCTGCTTCAGATCGTGCCCTCGCTCGACGGCGGCAGCCTGTCCCGCACCACCCTCGATGCTGCGCAGGCCGCGATCGCTGCCGGTGGCAGCGCGACGGTCGCCTCGGCCGGCGGCATGCTGATTCCGCAACTGTTACGGTCGCACGTCAGGCACGTCGACTTCTCCTGCACCGGCAATCCCCTGTGGGCGCGACTCACGCTGCCGGCGCGGTTGTTCGGCGACGTGCGCGACCACGAGATCGACATCGTGCAGACGCGCACGCCGCTTGGCACATGGATCGGCCGCGCGGTGGCGCGCCGCCTCAAGGCCAAATGCATCGCCACGCTGCACGCGCCGTTCGTCGGTACATCGCGCGTCGAGCGCCTGGTCGAGCAGCGCCAGGCGCGCGCCGACGCGCTGGTCGCCGTGTCGGACTACATCGCCAGGAATGCGATCGCCCACATGCCGGTGCTCGCCGAGCGGATCGAGACCATTCGTCCGGGCATCAACTTCGACCGCTTCGATCCCGCGGCAGTGCGCGCGGAGCGGTTGATCAAGTTGTCGGCCCAGCTCGGCGTGCCGGATGGCGCGCACGTCGTAATCTGTGCCGCGCGCGACGAACCCGGCCGGCTCATCCTGATCCAGGCGATCAAGCAGCTCGGCCGCGACGACGTGTTCTGCCTGCTGCTGGGATCGGGCGACACCAAGACTCCGTTCGAGAAGGAGCTGGAGCGCCAGATCGTGCAGGCCGACCTGCTGGGCCGCGTGCAGATCGGGCCGGATGTCGAGGACATGCCGGCGGCGTACATGCTGGCCGATGTCGTGGTCGCGACCGGCGGCACGCGGCGCGGCTTCAGCCGCACGCTGGTCGAGGCGCAGGCGATGGGCCGGCCGGTCGTCGCCGAGGAAGGCGGTGGCGCGGCAGAGGCAGTGCGGCCCGGCATCACCGGCTGGCTCGCCGGGCTCGCCGACCCGACGTCGCTCGCGCAGGCCATCAGCACGGCGATCTCGCTGGCGCCGGAGCGGCGGGCCGAGCTGGCCCGCAACGCGCAGGACCATGTGCGCAAGCACTACGCGCTGAAGCAGAGCAACGAGCGCCTCATGCGGCTCTACGAACGATTGGCGGAGCCAGCATGATGAAGCGCCTTCTCCTCTTCTTTCTTTTTGCGCTAACCGCATCGCCGGCCTGGGCGCAGCTCTCGGGTCCGCCAGCCGGTGGACCGACCGGCCAGTTCCTCGGCCCACCCTCGGGCAATGTCGCGAACTTCCTCGGCGTCTGGAACTTCACCTGGGACGGGCCTGTCGATTCGCACTGCCCCTGCCGCGGCACCCTCACCATCTCGACCAACCGGAACGGCGCTCTCGAAGGCGTCTGGAAGTCCGCCGGCCCGATCTCCACGCTGAGCGGGCCGACGGGCTTCAACCAGAATGTCTGGATTGGCCAGTTCGCCCAGCCGGACGACGTCGACTTCCCGATCCGCGGCCATTTCCGGCTGGAGTATCGCGACGAGCGGACCCTGACCGGCTCCTATCAGCCCGACGGAACGGCCATTCCGTTCCGCTGGAACGGCACCCGGCTATGAGTCCTCGACTTGACTGAAAAGCACGCAATCTCTATCTCCGATCGCATGGACCGGCTGTTTTTCCCCGTCCCGACGTCACTGACCACCGTTCGAACTTGATTCGGCCGGGCGCGCGCCCTTGTGCCGCCTCCCGGCCTCGCGCCGCTGACGCTTTGCGTCGGCCGCACGCCTCTGTTCGACTTCTTCTTTCTCGGTGGTAGCCATGATCAACATTTCCTTGCCGGACGGATCGATCCGGCACTTCGACAAGCCGGTGAGCGGCGCCGACATCGCCGCCTCGATCGGCCCCGGCCTCGCCAAGGCCGCGCTGGCGGTCAAGGTCGACGGCAAGCTCAAGGACCTGTCCGCGGTGGTCGACCGCGACGCCAAGATCGGCATCGTGACGTCGCGCGATCCGGAGGCGCTCGAGCTGTTGCGCCACGACGCGGCGCATGTGCTCGCGCAGGCCGTGCAGGAGCTCTATCCCGGCACGCAGATCACGTTCGGTCCGGCGACGGAGGACGGCTTCTACTACGACTTCGTGCGCGACCAGCCGTTCTCGCCCGAGGACTTCGCGAAGATCGAGCAGCGGATGGCGGAGATCGTCGATCGCAACCTGCCGATCGAGCGCGAGGTGTGGGACCGAAGCAGGATCAAGCAGTACTTCGTCGACCACGGCGAGAAGTACAAGGCCGAGTGGGCCGACTCGCTGCCGAAGGGCGAGGAGATCACGGTCTACAAGCAGGGCGACTGGCTCGACATGTGTCTCGGTCCGCACCTGCCCTCGACGGGCAAACTCGGCAAGGCGTTCAAGCTGACGAAGGTGTCGGGCGCCTACTGGCGCGGCGATGCGAAGAATGCCCAGCTGCAGCGCGTCTACGGCACGGTGTTCTTCTCGGACAAGGACCTCAAGGCGTACCTCCATCGCATCGAGGAAGCGGAGAAACGCGACCATCGCCGGCTCGGCAAGGAGATGGGCCTCTTCCATCAGCAGGAAGAAGCCGCCGGCATGGTGTTCTGGCATCCCAAGGGCTGGACGCTGTGGCGCACGATCGAGAGCTATCTCCGGCGCAAGCTCGAGGCCGGCGGCTATGTCGAGGTGAAGACGCCTCAGCTGGTCGACCGCAAGCTGTGGGAAGAGTCGGGCCACTGGGAGAAGTTCCGCGAGAACATGTATCTCAGTGAGAACGAGGAGGGGCTGAAGGAGTTCGTCGCCGACGAGCACCATCGCATCTTCGCGCTCAAGCCGATGAACTGTCCCTGCCACGTGCAGATCTTCAACCAGGGTCTGCGCAGCTACCGCGAGCTGCCGCTGCGCATGGCCGAGATGGGATCGTGCCACCGCTTCGAACCATCGGGCGCGCTGCACGGCATCATGCGCGTGCGCAACTTCACGCAGGACGACGCCCACATCTTCTGCAGCGAGGACCACATCGAGGCCGAGACGATCCGCTTCTGCGAATTGCTCGGCTCGATCTATCGCGACCTGGGCTTTCCGGACTACTTCGTGAAGTTCTCCGACCGGCCGCCGGTGCGGGCGGGTTCGGACGCGGTGTGGGACCAGGCCGAGGGCGCGCTGAAGTCGGCGTCGAAGGCGGCCGGGCTCGACCTGATCCTCAATCCCGGCGAGGGCGCGTTCTACGGGCCCAAGCTCGAATTCGTGCTGCGCGACGCGATCGGCCGCGATTGGCAGTGCGGTACGCTCCAAGTCGATTTCGTGCTGCCCGATCGCCTCGGCGCGGAATACGTCGCCGAGGACGGTACGCGCAAGAAGCCGGTCATGCTGCACCGCGCGATCTTCGGCAGCTTCGAGCGGATGATCGGCATCCTGATCGAGCATTATGCCGGGCGGTTCCCGCTCTGGATGGCGCCGACGCAAGCTGTGGTAGCCACGATCGTCAGCGACGCCGACAGCTATGCCGAGGAGGTCGCGGCGAAACTGCGGGCCGCCGGCATGCGGGTCGAGGTCGACAGCAGCAACGAGAAGATCAACTACAAGGTCCGCGAGCATTCGCTGGCCCACGTCCCGCTGATCCTGGCGGTCGGCCGCCGCGACATGGACGGCAAGACGGTCGCGATCCGGCGCCTGGGCTCGGAAAAGCAAGAGGTCCTTGAATTGGGGGCCGCCGTCACTACACTTTCGAAAGAGGCCCAGCCGCCCTTCTAGGGGCGGCTGCGGCCTCGTTTCCGCCTCCTCGCGAGGCATCAACGAGGGAGAAGTTAGCCATAGCACGTCCTGCCCAACAGAGCGCGCCGACCCGTGACGGTCCGCGCGTCAACAACGAGATCAAGGCGCCGCAAGTCCGCCTGATCGACGAAAACGGCGACATGGTCGGTGTGCTGAGCACCCGCGAGGCGATTGAAATGGCCGAGGAGGCCAGCCTCGATCTCATCGAGATCTCGCCCAACGCCGTCCCGCCAGTCGCCAAGATTTCCGACTACGGCAAATACAAGTACGAGGCGCAGAAGAAAGCTCACGAGGCCCGGAAGCACCAGAAGGTGATCGAGGTCAAGGAGATCAAGATGCGCCCCAACATCGACGAACACGACTACGAAGTGAAGATGAGGGCGATGAAGCGCTTCATCGAGGAAGGCGACAAGGTGAAGGTCACCCTGCGCTTCCGTGGCCGCGAGATGGTTCATTCGGAGCGCGGCCTTCAGGTGCTGAACCGCGTGCGCGGCGAGATGGATCCGCTCACCAAGATCGAATCCATGCCACGCATGGAAGGCCGGCAGATGGTCATGGTGCTGGCGCCGAAGTAAAGGCGCCGTTCTGCCCGTCCTCGCCGGCGGCCTCCGTCAGGCCTTCGTAGTCGAGGATCTCGACCAGGTTGCGGCGCGAGCGGATCACCTTGCGCGCCTCGAGCATGTGCAAGGCGACCGTGACGCCCGAACGTCGGACCGCCAGCAGCTTCGCCAGCGCCTCGTGCGTGAGCGCAAGCTGCGGCGTGCCGAGCCGCAGCGACGCCAGCAGCAGGCGGCGCGCGAGACGCTGCTCGATCGTGCTGCTGCCGATCGACACCACGCTGTCCGACATCTGACCGACGAAGGCATGCACCGCCGCGAGCAGCACGGCGCGCAACTCCAGACGTCGATCGAGCAGCGGCATCAACGCGCCGGCCGGTACCCGCCACGCGCTGCCCGCGACATGCATCACGCTCTCCAGGCCCGGACTCTGCGCCGGCCCCAGCATCAGCGTGCCGCCGGCGATGCCCTCGCAGCCGACAAGTGCCACCTCGACCGCCTTGCCGCGTGCATTGCACGCCAAGACCGACACCAGGCCGCTGACCGGAAAGTAGACCCAGTCGACTTTTCCGTCGGCCGCGCTCAGCGTCTCGCCGGCTTTCAAGGCGACGTGCTCGAGATGCGGCTGCAGCGCCCGCAGGTCCTCGAGCGCGAGCCGCTCGAGCACCCGGTTGCCGCGCTCGGTCCCGGTCGAGGTCTCGGGCGACATCTCTGGCGAGGGGCGCGCGAGGTCCGCAAGCGCGCGGCCGAACTCGCGATCGTCGACCGGCTTCTTGAGCAGCATGAAGGGGATGTCGCGCTTGCGCAGCTGCTCGCACAGCGGGAAGCTTGTGTCGCCGTGCAGGTCGCTGTCGATCACCGCGCCGTCGAGCGCGTGATCGCGCACGAATTCGAGCCCTTTGTCGACGTGCTCGACCATGCCGGCGACCTCGCAGCCGTTGCGCACGATCATGTCGCAGACCGCGAGCGCCGTGGGATAGCTCTCTTCGACAACCAGGATGCGGGGCCGGGACTGCAACATCGGAAACTCCTCCTGTGTGTCGACACGCCCCCGAAGGAACGCCCACACGTCACAAAGGAAACACACCGCGACAAAGAGTCGGTTACGGCATGTATGACCCTCCGTTCACATGTAAAACCTGCCCTGTGACCGCACTTGCCTCATCGGAGGCGAGAAAAACCGCCGTTCGCGCGACCTGGTCGGGTGTCAGCAGCTTGCCGCCGAGCGGAATCGAGCTACGCGCCATCTCGATCAGCTCGGCGTCGGTGTTTCCATAACGCGGCTGCGCAGTGTCTGTAGTGCCGGGCGCGATGGCGTTGACGCGGATGTTGTGCGGCGCCAGCTCGAGCGCCATGGCGCGGGTCATGGAGACGACGCCGCCCTTGCTCGCGCTGTAGTGCACGCCGCGCACCGCGCCACGGATCGCCTGCGACGAGAGATTGATGATCGCGCCCGGACGGCCAGCAGCGACCAGCTTTCGCGCAACCGCCTGGGCGGCGAAGAATCCGCCCTTGAGATTGATGCCGAGCAGAAAGTCCCAGTCGCTTTCGCGCATCTCGAGGAATTTCACGCGCGGATAGACTCCGGCGTTGTTGACTAGGATATCGATGATCCCGAGCTGTTGCTCAGCCTCTGCGACCATGGAGTCGATCTCGGGCAACTTGCCGACATCGGCCTTGATCAGCACCGCGCGCCGGCCCTTGTCGCGCACGCCCTCGGCGACCGTCTCGGCGTCGGCCTGATTGTCGAGCCAGTTGACGGCGACGTCGGCGCCCTCGCGCGCCAGGGCCAGCGCAATCGCCGCCCCGATACCCTGCTGCGCCCCGGTGACCAAGGCGACTTTACCGTGCAATTTCATGGAACTCCCCTATTTGCCTATGCTTGCGTGGCTGCGGAGGCATCGCTATAAGCCCCGTTCCTTCGGCGGTCTGGCCCAGAGGGCATTGCCTCGATCGCCTAACGTAACCCTTTGAAAAGGAATGAAAATGCCCAAGATGAAGACCAAGAGCGGGGCCAAGAAGCGTTTTCGCTTCACGGGCACCGGCAAAGTGAAGCATGGCGTGGTCGGAAAGCGCCACGGCATGACCAAGCGGGGCAACCGGTTCCTGCGCCAGGCCACCGGCATGGCGATCGTCTCCGAACCCGACACGCGCATCATCAAGCGCAACTTTTTCCCGTACGCGAGGTAATCCGCCATGGCACGCGTCAAGCGGGGCGTGGCTGCACACGCTCGTCACAAGAAGGTCCTGAAGCTCGCCAAGGGCTATCGCGGCCGCGCCAAGGCGGCGTTCCGCGTCGGCATCGAGAAGGTCGAGAAGGGCCT
>DASXQC010000695.1:0-1750 GCA_036493235.1 Reyranella sp. | reverse complement strand
TGCCGCTTCCGCCCAGTTCGAGCGCCGGCTCGCGCGTTGACACCCGGCAGGGCCGCTTCCTATAAGCGGCGCCAATCCTGAGGACAGAGGAAACATCATGAAATTCAAGCCCTTGCATGACCGGCTGCTGCTCGAGCCGATCTTAGCCGAGACCAAGACCAAGTCCGGAATCATCATCCCCGATACCGCCCAGGAAAAGCCCCAGCAGGGCAAGGTGGTTGCGGTCGGCGCCGGCAAGCGCCTCGAGGACGGCCGCCTGGTCCCGATGGACGTCAAGGTCGGTGACAAGGTGATCTACGGCAAGTGGTCGGGCACCGAGGTCAAGCTCGATGGCAAGGACCACGTGATCCTGAAGGAAGAGGATCTGTTCGGCATCCTCGGCTGACCATGCTGAGCGCCGGCGATGCGCAGCTGGTCGCCGAACTGATGCGCGAGACGGCGGCAGCCGAGCTGCTGCCGCGTTTCCGTAATCTCGCCGAAGGCGAAATCCGCGAAAAGCGGCCGGGTGACCTGGTCACCGTGGCCGACGTCGCCTCCGAGCAGCGGCTGGCCGTTGGGTTGGCCAAAATCCTGCCGGGCATGCCGGTCGTGGGCGAGGAGTCGGTCGAGCAGGATCCCGGTCTCGTCGACCTGATCGCGCGTCCCGGCGAGCGCTGCTGGGTGGTCGATCCGCTCGACGGCACCGCCAATTTCTCCAGGGGCCACGACGTCTTCGCGATGATCGTGTGCCTGATCGACGACCGGCAGACGGTCGGCGGCTGGATCCTCGACGTGCCGAACGACCGCATGGCCGTGGCACTCAAGGGGCAGGGCGTTGCCATCGACGGCAAGGCGATCACGGGCCAGCCCTTGAAGCGGCCTCCCAATGGCCTGATGGGGTGGGGCGTGCGCAAGATCTTCGACAAGCAGCTCTCGGCCGATCAGCGCCGCCTGCTCGGGCCGCTGACGACGCTGAACTGCGCCGGCCGCGAGTACATCGAGCTCCTGAACGGCACCTACGACTTCAACCTCTATCGCCGCACCAAGCCCTGGGACCACGCGGCCGGCGCGCTGATGATGGTCGAGGCGGGCGGCGGGGCGATGCGATTCAATGGTGGGCCATTCCTGCCGGAGGGGCCGCTCGATAGTGGGATCATCTCGGGGCTGACCGCCGAAGCTGTGGCGGCCGCCAGGGACGTCCTGGAGATGGTCGAGCTGCCGCTGCTGCGGCGCTGAAACTTCCTCAGGCCTTCGTCTTGGCATCCTGCCAGAGGGCTTCCATCTCCTCGAGCGTGGCCTCGGCCGGCTTCTTGCCCTGGCGGGCGAGCTGCTGCTCGACATAGCGGAAGCGCTTCTCGAACTTGTCGTTGGTCGAGCGCAGGGCTGCTTCGGGATCGACCTTGCAGTGCCGGGCCAGATTGGCCACGGCGAACAGGACGTCGCCCAGTTCGTCGGTGACGCGGGCCGGGTCGGTCTCGCCGGCCTCGATCTCGATCCGAAGCTCGCCCATTTCCTCCTCGATCTTGTCGATGACCGGGCCGATGGTTTTCCAGTCGAAGCCGACCCGGGCGGCGCGCTTCTGGATCTTCTCGGCGCGCAGCAGCGCGGGGAGGGCGCGGGCTACCCCGTCCAGGGCGCCGGCCGGCTGCTCGCCGCCCTTCTTGGCGCGCTCGGCCGCCTTGCGGGCCTCCCAGGAGACGGTCTGGGCGTCAGCATCCGCGATCTTGAGGTCGCCGAAGACGTGCGGATGGCGGTCGACCATCTTGTCGGC
>DASXQC010000694.1:0-4361 GCA_036493235.1 Reyranella sp. | reverse complement strand
ATCGGCATCGAGCTTGCGGCCTCGCCCGCGGGCCATCTCGCCGATCAGCCCGTGGAGGACGTTGGCATAGGCGAGTTGGGCGGCGAGGGGAGCGCGCGCGACGTCACCCGCCAGCGCCGCCAGGGTGCATTCGCGCAGCGTCGCGCTGAATCCTTCCTTGGCGAGGTAGCCGTCGAGCACGTCGCGGACCTTGCCACCGCCCGCCCGCATCCGGACCAGCAGGCCGTGGCCGGCGCCGATCACCTCGGCGAACAGGTCGTCCTTGGACTTGAAATGGGCATAGAAGGCGCCTCGGGTCAGGCCGGCGGCCAGCATGATGTCGTCGATGTTGGTTCCGGTATAGCCGCGCAACCGGAACAGCCGGGCGGCGTGCTGGAAGATTTCGGCCCTTATGCGGGCGGAATGGCCGGGGCTGGGAGGCATGATCTGTCGATTAGCATACCATATGATTGAGGACATATCATCGGCCCATTGCAACCTTCAGCGAGCGTCACCATTTCCTTCCCATGCAGATCGTTTGCCCCCACTGCGCGGCGGTCAACCGCGTGCCGGACGACAAGCCGGCCGAGAAGGCCAGGTGCGGCGCTTGCAAGAACGCCCTGTTCACCGGCAAGCCGTCGGAGGCCTCGGCGCAGAGCTTCGCCACCCATATCGGGCGCAACGACATCCCGGTGGTCGTTGATTTCTGGGCGGCGTGGTGCGGGCCCTGCCGGGCGATGGCGCCGGCCTATGAGCGGGTGGCGGGCGAGCTCGAGCCGGGCGTGCGCTTCCTCAAGGTCGATACCGACGCCGAGCAGCAGCTTTCGGCTCAGTATAACATCCGCAGCATCCCGACCGTGATGATGTTCAAGAACGGGCAGATGGTCGCCCAGCGCGCCGGCGCCTCCGACGCCCAATCGCTGCGCGCCTGGATACAGCAGAACACCGGCTGATCAGCGGGCAGGCTTTGTCGTTCCGGTTTCGGTGACGATGACGTCCATCGGGACGTCGTGCGGCTGCGGGTAGATCGTCCTGATCCGGAGGCGCTCGTAGCCCACGCCGACGACCAGCGGCCGCGGCTGCAGGATTGCCAGCGTCCGGTCGAAGTAACCGCCGCCGTTGCCCAATCGGTAGCAGGCCTCGTCGAATCCCAGGACAGGCGCCAGCACGACGTCGGGCACGACGATCGGGCTGTCGGCGGGCATCGGAATGTTCCAGATGCCCGGGACCATCTTCATGCCGCGCCGCCACTGCTTGAACACGAGCGGCGTATTGGGCTGGATCACTACCGGCAGGCAGCTGACCGCGCCGCGGGCCTCGAGACTTTCCATCCAGGGCATCAGATTGGGCTCGGCCTTGATCGGCCAGTAGCCGCTGATGATCCGACCACTGAAGTTGCCGATCAACCGGTCGAGTTCGCAGCCGATGCTCTCGGCATATCGATCCTTGTTCTCCGGTTCGACGCCACGCCGCAAGCCGAGCAGCCGCTCCCGCTCGGCCTTGCGCCACCGTCGGACGTCGGCCCACTGGCGCTCGTCGGTAGACGGCGCGAGCTCGTGCATCTGACACGGCGGCGAGACGTACTCGTCGTTCTCTGACTTGGCTGACACGGGACGATCTCTAGGCGGTTGACTGCGCCGTGCTGGTGGCGGCGTCGCGCTCGGCGAGATTGAAGACTTCGACGAAGGCCGACGGCGGCTGCGCGCCCGACACCGCGTACTTGCGGTTGACGATGAAGCAGGGGACGCCGTTGATGCCGAGCCGCCGCGCATAGACGTCCGACGCGACCACTTCCTGGCGGCCCTCGTCGCTCTGCAGAAACTCGGCGGCGGCCTCGCGGTCGAGCCCGACACGCGCGGCACATTCGACGAGGATGTCGAGGTCACCGAGATCCAGCCCGTCCTCGAAATAGGCCTTGAACAGGGACGCCACGACCTCGTCCTGCCGCTCCTGCTTGGCGCTCCAGTAGATCAAGCGGTGCGACAGCACAGTATTGGGCGTGCGCCTGATCTTGGAGAACTGGAACTCGATGCCGGCCTCGCGGCCCGATTCGGCGATCGCCTGGTAAATCTGGCGCGGCCGGTCGCCGCCGCCGAACTTGGCGCGCACATAATCGTCGCGCGTCATGCCCTCGGGCGGCATGTCGGGATTGAGCTGGAACGGCCGCCACGAGATGGCAATGTCGTTGCGCCCGCTGAGATCGAGCGCGCGCTCGAAGCGGCGCTTGCCGATGTAGCACCAGGGACAGATCGTGTCCGAGACGATGTCGACGTAGATCATGCTGTGAGTTTACGCCTTTCGCGCCAGTGCAGGAAGACGCCCGCCAGCGCGGCAATCCCCAGTGCGATTGCGGTCATCCACGAGGCGGCGGGCCAGCCGCCGGCCGACACCAGTGCGGCGGTGATCGGCGGCCCGATCAGTGCGCCGAAGTTCGACACCTGCATCAGCAGCCCGGTCGCCGCTCCAACCAGCTGCCGCCGTGGGGCGTGCGCCGGAATGGCGGTGAACAGGCAGCCCGGGACGACGCCGATCACGGCCGAATAGAGGCCGGCCAGAACCAGGCGAAGGAGGTCCGGCACGCCGTCGACGAAGATCGCCGAGGCGCAGATCGCCATCGACACGGTCGCGCTGACGATGATGACCACGCGCGGCACCCGGCGCTGCAGCAACCACCCCGCAGCAAGATTGCCGGCGATATTCACGGTCGCCACGATCGTAGTGACGATAGCGGCGGTCTCAGGTGTGAAGTGCAGGCGCTCGACCTGCAGGGTCGGCAGGAAGCCGATGACGGCGAACCAGCAGCAGGAATAGGCGCCGAAGCAGATTCCGATAGCGAGCGGTCCGCCGCTGGTCGCGACCTCGGCCATCTCGGCCAGGATCGGCCGCCGCGGCGCAACGACCGGATCGAGCTCGTGCCGTCGCACGGTGCGCAAAAGCAGCGCCAGCAGCATGGCGCCCGAGGCCGCCGCCGCGATCCACCATACCCAACGCCACGACGTCGCCCGCAGGACGAGGGCCGCGATCAGCATCATCGTGCCGGCGCCCGCCGGCATGTAGGTCGACCAGGCCGCAAGAGCGATGCGCTGGTCGCGCATTGCGACGATGCGCACGAGGAGCGGCGGAATCGCAACGACGACGCAAATAAAGCCAAGTCCTTCCAGCACGCGCAACCCGAGCAGCACCTCGACGGACGACACGGTGCCGCCCACGAGGCTGGTGATCTGGCTGACCGTCGTGCCGAACAGGATCAGCCGACGGTGACCGAGGCGGTCGGCGGTGAGGGCGATCGCCATGCCGCCGGCCGCCGTGACCAGGTTGACGATCGACAGCAGCCAGCCCGCCTGCCTCAGGCTGGCGCCGAGATCGACCCGGATCGATGGCAGGGACGGGGGCGCCTTGCCGACATGGAACGCGGCGACCATGCCGGCCAGCACGAGCAGGCCGACCAGATGCCACGGCGTACGCGATTGACTCAGTCTTGCTTCCTCCGCGAAGAAGGCGGGTATGAAGCCATTCGACTTGAGCGGCAAGACGGCGCTGGTGACCGGTGCCTCGTCCGGCCTCGGAACGCATTTTGCCCGCTGCCTCGGCGCCGCCGGCGCGTCCATCGTGCTCGCCGCCCGACGAGCCGACCGACTGCAGTCCCTTCAGGCGGAACTGGCGAAGGACAAGATCGCGGCGAAGGCAATCGATCTCGACGTTCAATCGGCCGCGTCGATCGATGCAGCGCTCGACGCCGCGGGGCCGCTCGACATCATCGTCAACAATGCCGGCATCTCGATCGTGAAGCCGGCGCTCGAGATGCCGGAGAAGGACTGGGACGCCGTCGTGGACACCAACCTGCGCGGCGCCTGGCTGGTGGCGCAGGGCGCGGCCAAACGCTGGGTTGCCGAGAAGCGGCCGGGCAGCATCGTCAACATCGCTTCGATCCTGGGCCTGCGCACCATCGGACAGGTGGCGCCCTACAACGCGTCGAAGGCCGGACTCATCCACCTGACGCGCGCGCTCGCCATGGAATGGGCGCGCTATCAGATCCGCGTCAACGCGATCTGTCCCGGCTACATCGAGACCGAGATGAACGGCGCCTTCTGGAAAACACCCGGCGGCCAGAAACTGATCGAGCGCATCCCGCAGCGCCGCATCGGCAAGCCCGAAGAGCTCGACGGGGCGTTATTGCTGCTGTCGTCCGATGCCGGTAGCTTCATGACCGGCAGCGTGATCACCGTGGACGGAGGCCACACGGTCAGCTCGCTGTAGGACGGGTGCCGCGAAGCTGCCGGAGGGGCCGGCCACCCCTGTCGGCCGACGGCCTCGACTTCAGGGTCGAGATTCGTTGCACCGGTGCGTTGTTGGAACCGATGCCCCGCGAAGCGCCGCCAGCC
>DASXQC010000693.1:0-8321 GCA_036493235.1 Reyranella sp. | reverse complement strand
AATCAGGGCTGGCGCACCAGCCAACACCCGCGCTTCGTGGCCGATTTGAGGGGCAATCGGCATGCCGACCTCATCGGCTTTGGCAACGACGGAGTCTGGACCGCTCTCGGCAATGGCGACGGAACGTTCGCGGCCCCGCGGCTGGTGCTTGCAAACTTCGGCGTCAATCAGGGTTGGACGGTTGCCAACCATCCGCGCTTCCTGGCCGATACCACGGGCGACGGCCGGCCCGACATCGTCGGATTCGGAAATGACGGCGTCTGGGTCGCCGTGAACAAGGGCGACGGCACCTTCGGCGACGCCCGCTTCGTCCTGGCGGATTTCGGCTTCAAATCGGGCCAAACCGGCATCAAGCACGTCTTCGTCCTGATGATGGAGAACCGCTCGTACGACCATTTCCTGGGCTTCTCGAACATCGCCGGAACCGACACGCACTCCGGTCAGCCGACGCAGGCCGAGGGCTTGAAGGGCAATGAGTCCGATGTCTACGAATCCGTCACCAGCACTGTGTCGCAAACGGCCGGGGACGTCATCGCTGTGGGTCCGCCGCATCAGTTCAACGACGTGCTGATCGATCTGTGCGGGCCCGAGTTCGACAACGTTCAGCTCAACGGCGGTTCCTATCCAACGGTGAAGGGAAACGGCTACGCCGCCGCCTACGGCATCGTGACCGACAAGACCCGCGCCGGCGAAGTCATGCGGTGCTTTGCCAAGAACAACCTGCGTGTCCTGAACGCCCTGGCGAAGGAATTCGTCGTCTGCGACCACTGGTTCAGCTCCATGGCGGGCCCGACCGAACCGAACCGAATGTTCGTCCACGCGGCGACCGCAGGACCGTGGGACGACTCCCCCTCCGAGTGGGACCAGATCAAGGCCGTGCTGTTCGGTGACGATATCAAGTTCTCGAGCGGCACGATCTACGATCGGCTGCGCCAGGGGAACATCCCGTTCCGCATCTACGCCGGGGATGATTTCCCGAACGTGGCGCTGCTGCATGGCGTGAGCGTCTATACCGATATCGACGACTTCGAGGACTTCGCGGGCGACCTCAACGACGATGGCTTCGATGCTGCCTACACATTCATCGAACCCGACTACGACGTCGTGAACTTCCAGGCACCGGGATCGTTCAGTGGCGGCAATTCGCAACACCCGTCCGGAAGCGTCCTCGCCGGCGAGAAGCTCATCAAGCAGGTCTACGAGACCATCCGCAAATCGCGGCTCTGGAGCCAGAGCATGCTGGTCGTGACCTGGGACGAACATGGCGGCTTCTACGACCATGTACTGCCGCCGCGGGCCGACCCGACGGGGTCGAGGGGGCAGGCACACGGCTACATGTTCGACCAGTTGGGCCCGCGCGTTCCCGCCGTGGTGATCTCGCCGTTGTGTCCGAAGAACATGATCGAGCATCGGACGCTGGAGCATTCCGTCGTTCCGGCGACGGTGGAGCAGATGTTCGGCCTCAACCCGATGACCGTCCGTGATGGACGCATCATTGGCTTGCAGACCCTTGCGACCCTGAAATCGCCGCGCCAGGACACACCGATCACGCTTCCGGATCCCGTCGCCGCACCTGCGCCGGCTGTGGCGATGGCGGCGCCTCGCCGTGATCCATCGATGCCGTTGAGCGCCATACACGACAGCCAGCTCTTCTGGACGTTGCGCGTCGCCGTCAAGCATCACCTGGAAGCGTCACCGGGCGATAGCGCAAAAATCAAGGCGCGCGTGCTCGCAATGAACACGCTGGGCGATCTCAATCAGTACCTGTCCGATGCGACCGCGACCATCAAGGGCAAGAAAATCGAGGCGCGCACACAGCGCCTTGCCGTCCGAAAGGCCCGTATTGCGGTCAGACTTTGAGGAAGACGAGAGCGCCCTTGGCGTAACGCGGGGTCGTGCTGGCGACGGATTCGAGTTGCCAAGCGCTCTGGACGCGACGACGCATCCGGGTAAGGCGAAGGTTGACTGAGGCGCCAGGCGGCGCACGATGTGCGGCTTCCAGCCCTCCTCAATTTGGTTAGCGGAGATTCCCTTCGAGCTGCAGCGCCGCAGGACGGTACACGTGGACTCTTCCCGCAGAGACATTCTCGCTTTGACGACGGGCGCCGCCGCGCTTCTGGCCCTGTCGCGAGCCGCCTCGGCCCAGACGTACCCGGCCCGGCCGGTGAAGTGGGTCGTCGGCTACGCCCCCTCGGGCGGCAACGACATTGTCGCCCGCCTGATGGGCCAGTGGCTGAGCGAGCGCACCGGCCAGCAGTTCATCGTCGAGAACAAGCCGGGAGCCGCCACCAACATCGCCACCGAGTTCGTCGCCAACGCCGCCCCCGACGGCTACACGCTGCTGCTGCTCGGCGTGGCCGGCGCCATCAATGCGACCTACTACGACAACCTGAGCTTCAATTTCATCCGCGACATCGCGCCGATCGCGGGGATCATGAGCATCCCGCTGTACGTCGCGGTCAACCCCAAGGTGCCAGCCCGGACGCTGGCCGAGCTGATCGCCTACGCCAAGGCCAATCCCGGCAAGGTGAACTTCGGTTCGGCCGGAACCGGCAGCGTCGGCCATCTCGCCGGCGAGCTGTTGAACCTGATGACCGGCACCACCCTGGTCCACGTGCCCTATCGCGGCAACGGCCCCGCGCTCGCCGCCTTGCTGGGCGGCGAGGTGCAGGTCGTGTTTCCCACGCCGCCGTCGTCGATCGAGTTCATCCGGACCGGCAAGTTGCGCGGGCTCGCCACCACCGGCGCCACCCGCGCGGAGGCGCTGCCGGACATGCCGACCGTGGCCGAGTTCGTGCCGGGCTACGAGACCAGCGCGTGGTATGGGATCGGCGCGCCGCACGGCACGCCGGCCAACGTCGTCGACAGGATTCACCGGGAGATCGATGCAGGGCTTGCCGATCCGAAGATGAGGGCGCGGTTCGCCGACCTGGGCGGCGTTCCCATGCCGCTGGCGCCGGCCGCGTTCAGCAAGCTGATCGCCGACGAAACCGGGAAGTGGGCCAAGGTGATCCGCGAGGGCCATCTGAAGCCGAAGTGAAGCGACCGTCAGCGACCGGGCATTCCGGCTTCCGATCGCACGCGCTCCAACTCCTGCCAGCCCGTCACCGTGATTTCATAGCAGGACGAATCGCCCGCCTGTCGCCCGATGTAGTGCCACCTCGCTAATTCCTCGAACCATCCGGCGTCCTTTACCTCGGAGGGTGGAGTAAACACCCGGACCTCCCGCCGGAATTGCTGCGCTAGGAAGCGTTGCTGCTCCGCCGACAGGGCCTCGAACGGCCGCTCGAGGAACGGGGTATCGATCCTGGCAATCGGGATTGCGTTGGGCTGTGCATCGTCGCCGGCGTCGGAGCTCCTAGACCGACGCAGGGCGGCGAGAGCGACAAATGCGAGCGCCAGGACGAGCAGAAGCCAGAGCGGCACAGGGACAGGCCGTGTGAGGACGGCCGCCAGGTCGCCGAGCGTATCCCGACGGGCAAATGCGAGGCCACCGACAGCAGCCAGGGCCGCCGTGATCCCGGCGGCGATGACCTTGCTCCACACGCTGTCGTTCCACACCTTCCGCAAGACCGTGAGTACACTCAAAGGCAAAGCCTCCGTCGGAAGTCCCGGGAGTGTGCCATGGCGCAGTCGGCCGAGGTCGGGGCAACTCGGTGTTCATGCTCGGGGCTGCGCCGACGCGTCGTCTTTGCAAGGCTGCATGAATAGGCGGCGGCCGTTCATGCGCCCTTCAAGATATGCCCCCTTGCAGCTTGAGGCGGCGGCGGCAGGACGATGCTTCGGTGGCCAAGCATCCCCCGTGACAGCCATGCCTTCCGTGACCAGAGACCTGAAAGACCGGGCTCTACGCTCGCAGGAGGAGGCCACCCGCATCAGGGCGGTGCGATGTCTCCTGCAGCACGCCGCCGCACTGGATGTGCAAGCGGCGGGCGGCCTTGAAGCGCGGGGTCGCCAGGGCAAGCTGCCCGAGCAGGCTCACTTCGAACTGTCCGGCAAGGGCAAGCTGAAGCCCGCGTCAGCCTCGTCTGCCCAACCTCAGCCGGCCACGTAGGCCAGAGCGACACCGCCGGACAGGACAATCGCAATCATTACCGCCAGGTTTGCCATCCAGAAAAGCCGGTCGAACATCTGCCCCTCCACACTCCGGGCTGACGCGATATGCGCCGTCTCCTGGGTACCCTACGCAAGCGATCGGACGATCATCCACGGCGTGAGATCGAGAGTACGGTTTCGACGGTGCGCTCTCGCCGGGAGCACGATTTTCCAGGGCCGCTCATTGGACTGCGGGCTTCCAGCCCGCTCATGAGCGCGCAGGATGCGCGCGGTCCAAATGAGCATGAGAAAAGCGGCACTGGAGAGGCTGTGAACTTTTCGGTGATTCTAAGTTGCAAAGTAATTCTCGAATCGAGCGCACACCCTTGAGATTCTGAATCGGTCATGCGGAGCTTTCCCGACGAATCAAACTTTCACGCCGACGCCCACTTTTTAGCCGTCGCCGAATAAATTCACATTCTCTGGAGTGCCGCGGTCCCAGCAAAGACGATCGTGTCCTAGATTTCCTTGGTCGAAAGATTGAGCTCCGGCCGCCCGGGATACAGCGCCTGATAGCCCGGCAGGGCCTCGATCCTCGCCAGCCATCCCGACACGTGCGGGAAGGCATCGAGGTCGAGGCCGCCGAGCGGCGACAGCCGCGTGTAAGGATAGAGGGCGATATCGGCGATGCTCGGATGGTCGGCGGTCGCGATCCACTTGTCCGGCCCCTGCTCGCCCAGCCGGCTGTCCAGCAGCCGGAGCACATCGAGCGCCTCGGAGCGGCAAGCCTTCATGTCGGCATCGCCCGCGCTCTTGTCGCGGCGCATGCTGAGATGAAGCCGGAGCTGCGCGATCGGGCGCATGTGCTGGGCCTGCTCGAACGACAGCCAGGTCAGGACCTGCGCCTGGGCGAAGACATTGGCCGGCCACCACGGCGTGCCCTGGGCGAGATAGAACAGGATCGCAAAGGACTCCGAGAGGGTCCGGCCGTCGTCGAGCTCCAGCACGGGGACCTGGGCCAGGGGGTTCGTGGCGAGGAACGAGGCCTGCTTGAGGTCGCCCTTGTCGATCGAGAGGGTGATCCGTTCCAGGTCGAGTCCCAGAAGGCTGGCCAGGAGACGAACCTTCCAGGCATTTCCGGATCGTTGGGTGTCGTAGAGGCGCATGCTCGGGGGTCTTCCTCTTTCGCTGGGGGCGCGTCACTTCGTGACGCGTCATGATCTTCCCATAAAGCATGACATGACGCGCCACCGAGTGACGCGCCCCGGCAAAAGACTTCAGCGCCGGCTCTTCGCCAGCTCCTGCTCGATCACCGTCCCCAGCTCGTCCTTGAACGCATTCACGCCCGCCGCGCTCAGGTGATTGTCGTCGAAGTACAATGGCTTGCCGTCGCGCTCGACGGCACAGGTGTCGTGGCAGAGGTCTTTCGCGGGATCGAAGATCGCCACGTCCCTGAGTCGGGCGAAGATGCCGTCTGTGAACCTGTCCCATGCCGCGTGCTCGGCGGCGGTAACCTGGATCTCCGCCAGGGACTTCCGGATGTTGGTGATCTCCCAGCGCAGCACCGGCGGATTCTTGATCACGACGACGCGGACGCCCCGCGCCTGCAGACGATGGATCGAATCGGGAATCTGCCGCGCCAGCGCCGCCTGCGAGGTGTCCTCGGTCGCCACGCTGGCCGGCCGGTCGATCAGGAAGCCGTTCGCCTTCTGCATCCGGCCGTTGATCACCCAGCCGTGGCTGTAGAGCGTCCAGCGCGCGGCGAGCACGACGACGTCAGGCTCGAGGGCGACGATGCCGTCCTCGATGCGGCGCATGATGTCGGGCGTCTCGCACAACGTGATCGACGCGTTGTTGGCCGGCCGCCACACGCCTTCGATCGGCGGGCAGCCGTCGTGGCGCAGGACATAGAGCTCGAAGCCGCGTTCCTTCGCGAGCCGGACCAGCGGCATCGCCCACACCGCCGCATGCGAATCACCCCACAGCACGACCCGATGCTTCGCGCCCGCGTTGAGATGCGAGGCGCAGATGGTGGCAAGCTCTGGCGGCAGGGATTCACGGCCCGCGCAGGGCGGCACGGGATCGCCCTGGCCGCGATCCACCGGCGCGCGCTTCTGGTTGACGATCGTGCGGCCGGGAAAACCCTGTTTGACATAGATGCCGATGCCCAGTGCGCCCACCGTCAGCAGCAGGCCGAACAGCACGATGGCCCGTCGTCCGGCGTTGGTGCCGGCGCCGAAGCGGATGGGCTTCTCGACGAAGAAGTAGGTCGCCGCCGCCAGCGGGAAGGACAGGACGGCCAGCGCGGTGCGCGTCAGCAGCGACGGCGTCGCGGTGTCGTAGAGGTGCGCGAACGAGAGCAGCGGCCAATGCCAGAGATAGAGCGGGTAGCTGATCAGGCCGATCGCGACCAATGGCCGGCGCGCGAGGACGTGCCGGTTGAGCCACGCCGTCGGGCCGGCGGCGATCAGCAGGAACGCGCCGCCGCACGGCAGCAGTGCGGCCCAGTCGGGGAACGGCGTGTTGCCGTCGATCGTGGCGAGGCCCGCGGCCAGCAGGGCGGCGCCCGCGATGGAGAGCAGGGTCTTGGCCCGTACGCCCGGCAGCGGATCGATGCGACGCTCCTCCAGCGTCGCCAGCAGGCCGCCGGCCGCCAGCTCCCAGAAGCGCGTCGCCGGCGAATAGAAGGTGGCGACGGCGTTGCGATCCAATTCGAACAGGTCGGCGCCGAACGACAGCGCCAGGATCGCACCCAGCATCGCCGGCAGGTTCCACTTGCGGCTCCAGGCGAAGGCCAGGATCGGCGGCCACACCAGGTAGAACTGCTCCTCGACAGCGAGGCTCCACAGGTGCAGGAGCGGCTTCAGCTCCGATTCGATGTCGAAGTAGCCCGCCTCGTGCCACAGCAGCAGGTTGGAGACGTAGACCGACGCGGCGGCGATCTGCTTGCCGAACAGCTTGTATTCGAACGCCGTCAGCAGGAACCAGCCGGCGATCAGGCTGGCAATAAGGATCAGCAGCAGCGCGGGGAACAGGCGGTTGATGCGGCGGATGTAGAAGTGGACGTAGGAGAACTGGCCGCGCTTGAGATTGATCAGCAGCAGCGTGGTGATCAGGTAAGCCGAGATGACGAAGAAGATGTCGACGCCGACGAAGCCCGCCTTCACCCACACCGGGAAGGCATGGAAGCCCACCACCGCCAGCACCGCGACCGCGCGCAAGCCGTCGATGTCGGGCCGATAGCCCGACCGTACCAGATCGCTCCCCGTCCCCGCCACGCGCGAATGGTCTGCCTCGCGCGGCACCGGGGCAATGAACCACGGCGTCGCGGTTCGCAGTGGAAGTGCATCAACTCCGAATGAATCAAAAAGAAAGCCCGCACGAAGGCGGGCTTTCTCTGTGTCGCGATGAAGCGCTTGCGCTTAGCCAGCGACCTTCAGGTTGTCGGCCGAGGTCTTGCCAGTCCGGCGGTCGGTGACCAGCTCGAACTCGACCTTCTGGCCCTCGTTCAGGCTGTTCAGGCCTGCGCGCTCAACGGCGCTGATATGGACGAAAGCGTCCTTGCCGCCGTTGTCCGGCTGGATGAAGCCGTAGCCTTTGGTGGCGTTGAACCACTTTACGGTTCCCGTAGTCATGGGAATTGCCTTTCACGTCATAGATTGCGCCCACCACGAACGAGGCAGGCCGTCGAATTTGCGTTATTCAGGAGCAAATTGGAAGCGCGCCGTGAGGCGTCGCCGATGTTGGTCCGTCTATCGACAGTTTCCGTATGGCTGCTTTGGGGATTCATTACAAGCCCACTGAATCCAGGGAACCAAGCCCCCTTCCCGGCGTTGAAATTCGTTCTGGGGGTGCAGATGGCTCAGACAACGACAGTCACCAAGGACATGCTGCTACGGCAGGTCGACGGCCTGCGCGATCTTTCGCGCCGGGCGCGCCGCCTCGCCGAGAACGTCACCGCCGAGGAGGACCGCCGGCGCCTCGGCCGCTATGTCGAGGAACTCGATCAGCGCGCCGCGGTGCTCGAGCGCGAGGCGGTCGACGCCAAGACCGGCCAGTTCGCCGTCATGGCCCAGCGACCGGTTTCCTGACCGCACACTGCAAGAGACGACATGGTATGAACGGCTCCGGTTGGAGCCGCTTTTGACCGATTTTCCTGCTCGTCACGTGCGTGAAGTCCCGCATCTCTGGATCTCGTTGCCCGACGGCACACGTCTGGCCGCGCGGCTGTGGCTACCGGAGGATGCCGAGCAGCATCCCGTCCCGGCGCTGCTGGAGTACCTGCC
>DASXQC010000692.1:0-3421 GCA_036493235.1 Reyranella sp. | reverse complement strand
TTCCATCTCGAGCGCCAGACCGGCGGCCTGAGCCGGGTCATAGAACGCGGAACCCAGGGGATGGAGTTCCTGATCCGGTTCACGACCTTCAACATCCTGCCGACCCTGTTCGAGATCGGCCTGGTGGGTGTGATCCTGTGGACGCTCTACGACTGGCGCTTCACGGCGGTCACGCTGGGGGTGATCGCGGCCTACATCGTGTTCTCGGTCACCCTGTCGGAATGGCGCATCAAGTTCGTGCGAAGCATGAACGACGCCGACACTGAGGCCAATGCCAAGGCAATCGACAGCCTCTTGAATTACGAGACGGTCAAGTACTTCGGCAACGAGGCGCACGAGGCGCGGCGCTACGACGTCGGTCGCCGCCGCTACGAGGTGGCCGCGATCCGCTCCAGCCGCACCCTGTCGCTGCTCAATATCGGCCAGGGCTCGATCATCTCGGGCGGGCTGGTCGCGGTGATGGTGATGGCGGGCTACGGCGTCACCGAGGGCCGCATGACGCTCGGCGACTTCGTGGCGGTGAACACCTTCCTGATCCAGCTCTACATGCCGCTCAACATGCTGGGCTTCGCCTATCGCGAGATCAGGAATGCGCTGGTGAGCATGGAGAAGATGTTCGGCCTGCTCGACCTTCCGGCCGAGATCGCCGACAAGCCCGGCGCGCCGGCGCTCAAGGTCGCGGGCGGAGAGATCGTGTTCGACCATGTCGACTTCCGCTACGAGAAGGCGCGGCCGATCCTGCACGACGTGAGCTTCCGCGTGGCGCCGGGCGACACGGTGGCGATCGTGGGCTCTAGCGGTGCGGGCAAGTCGACCGTGTCGCGCATCCTGTTCCGCTTCTACGACGTGGCGTCCGGCAACGTGCGGATCGACGGCCAGGACATCCGCGACGTCACGCAGCAGAGCCTGCGCGCTGCGATCGGCGTGGTGCCGCAGGACACCGTGCTGTTCAACGACACGATCTACTACAACATCTGCTACGGCGATCCCGACTGCACCCGCGAGGAGGTCGAGCGGGCGGCGAAGCTGGCGCGCATCCACGACTTCATCATGGCCTTGCCGCTGGGCTACGATACCGCGGTCGGCGAGCGCGGGCTGAAGCTGTCGGGTGGCGAGAAGCAGCGCGTGGCGATCGCCCGCACCATCCTCAAGAACCCGCACATCCTGCTGTTCGACGAGGCGACCAGCGCGCTCGACACCCGCACCGAGCAGGAGATCCAGCGCTCGCTCGAAGAGGTGAGCCGCGGCCGCACCACGCTGGTGATCGCCCATCGCCTCTCGACCATCGTCACGGCCGACGAGATCGTCGTGCTCGATCGCGGCCGGGTCGTCGAGCGCGGCCGCCATGGCGAGCTGCTGGCGAAGAATGGCATGTACGCCGACATGTGGCGGCGCCAGCAGGAGGCCGCCGCCGAGGCCGAGCGCAAGACAGTCGAGGAGGTGCCGGAGCCGACGTCCTTCCGGACGGAGGGGCATCTCCGTGTCGCCGAGTAGCCAGGCAATAGCCGATCCGCGCCGCACCCTGCTGCCGGTCTTCGCCGCCTGTGCCGCGATCGGCCTGCAGGCGGGCGTCGGCATGCCCTTGGTGCCGCTCGCGCTCGAGCAACAGGGCATCAGCAAGCTCACGATAGGCCTCGTTTCGGCCTGCTGGGCGATCAGCATGCTGCTGTTCGGCACGCGCATCCCGGCGCTGGCGGCGCGCTTCGGCGCCGTGCCGGCGATCATCGGCGCGGTGGTGATCGGCGCGCTGATCAACTGCGCCTACACCGTCACCTCCGGGCCGCTCGCCTGGGGAATCCTCACCTTCCTGCACGGCGCCGTCGGTGGCGTGCCGTGGGTGGTGAGCGAGATCTGGATGAACGTCGTGGTCGACGAGAAGCGCCGCGGCCGGGTGATGGGCCTCTACGCCGCCATGGTGGCGCTCGGCATGGCGCTGGGGCCGGTCGTCCTGCAGGTGGTCGGCGTGTACGGTCCGACGCCGTTCCTCACCGGCGCGGCGCTGTCGCTGCTGGTGGCCGTGCCGCTGCTGCCGCATTGGCATACCGCGCCGCGCATCCGGGTCGATCGGGAAAGCGGCTTCGCCACGGTCGTGATCGCGGCGCCGCTCGCGCTGTTCGCCGCCTTCGCCTGCGGCCTGGGTGAGCAGGTCGCCTTCAGCTTCCTGCCGGTCTACGCGGTCGGCGCCGGCGTGGCGCCCGACACCGGCGCGCTGTGGCTGTCGGCCTTCGTGATGGGCAACGTCGTCCTGCAGTGGCCGATCGGCTGGGCGGCCGACCATGCCGACCGCCGGCTGGTGCTGGCCGGCTGCACCGCGGCGAGCGCGCTGCTGGTGCTCGGCCTGTCGCTGATCCCGGCGCAATGGACCGGCACGGTGATCGTCGTGGCGCTGTGGGGCGGTGTGTCGTTCTCGATCTATCCGGTCGGGCTGGCGCTGCTGGGACAGCACTTCCGCGGTGGCGACATCGCCCGCGCCAACACCGCCTTCAGCCTGATCTACGTGGCCGGCGGGCTGGTTGGCCGGCCAACGACAGGCGCGGCGATGGACGTGTTCGGCGACCCCGGCCTCGGCTGGACGCTTGCCGTCTTCTACGGCGCGGCGACGCTCGCCGCCTTGCTGGCCATGCGCCGGCCGGGCTGATATCCCGGACGACGATGAGCGATCCGCTGCTGAAGCCGCTGCTCGCCGGCGACCGCCGTGCGCTCGCGCAAGCCATCACCCTGATCGAATCGACGCGCGCCGATCATCGCGAACGCGCCGACGCTCTGCTGGCCGAGCTGCTGCCGCACACAGGCAAATCGGTGCGGCTCGGCATCACCGGCGTCCCGGGTGTCGGCAAGTCGACTTTTATCGAACGCTTCGGACTCTCCTTGATCGAGCGCGGCCGCTCGCTCGCGGTGCTGGCGATCGACCCTTCGTCCAAGCGCGGCGGCGGCTCGATCCTGGGCGACAAGACCCGCATGGAGGAGCTGTCGCGCCACCCGTCGGCCTTCATCCGCCCGTCGCCGGCCGGCGCGACCTTGGGCGGCGTCGCCCGCCGCACGCGCGAGGCGATGCTGCTCGTGGAGGCGGCAGGCTTCGACACCGTGCTCGTCGAGACCGTCGGCGTCGGCCAGTCGGAGACGGCGGTGGCCGACATGGTCGACATGTTCATCGTCATGCTGCTGCCGGCGGGCGGCGACGACCTGCAGGGCATCAAGCGCGGCGTGATCGAGCTCGCCGACCTGATCGTGGTCAACAAGGCCGATGGCGACCTCAAGGCCACGGCGCGCCGCTCGATGGCCGACTACCAGCACGCGCTGCGCCTGTTGCGCTCGCCGACCGCCGGCTGGACGCCCGAGGTCGGGATCGCGTCTGCCCTGACCGGTGATGGCGTGGCCGAGGTCTGGGCGACCGTCGAGCGCTTCAACACGGCGGTCGGCG
>DASXQC010000691.1:0-2343 GCA_036493235.1 Reyranella sp. | reverse complement strand
GCGCACCGACTTGTTGTCGTGCGCCGCGACGACGAGAACGGCCATGGTCAGATCACTCCCGCTTCGTTCTTCAGCTTGTCGACCAGCTCGGCGACGGTCTTGACCTTGATGCCGCCCTTGCGCTTGGGCGGCTCCTCGACCTTCAGCACCTTGAGCCGCGGCGTGACGTCGACGCCCAGCGCGTCCGGCGCCAGGACCTCGATCGGCTTCTTCTTGGCCTTCATGATGTTGGGCAGCGAGGCGTAGCGCGGCTCGTTGAGGCGCAGGTCGGTGGTGATCACCGCCGGCATCTTGAGCTTGATGTTCTCGAGGCCGCCGTCGACCTCGCGCTTCACCTCGACCGAGCCCTCGGCGACGTTCAGCTTGTTGGCAAAGGTACCCTGCGACCAGCCGAGAAGTGCCGCCAGCATCTGGCCGGTGGCGTTGGAATCGTCGTCGATCGCCTGCTTGCCGACGATCACCAGGCCCGGCTGCTCCTTGTCGGCCACGGCCTTGAGCAACTTGGCGACGGCCAGCGGCTGCAGCTCGGCGTCGGTCTGGACCAGCACGCCGCGGTCGGCGCCCATCGCGAGCGCGGTGCGGATGGTCTCCTGGCACTGCGCGGGTCCTGCGGAAAACACGATGACTTCGGTCGCGGCGCCCTTCTCTCTCATGCGGATCGCCTCTTCCACGGCGATCTCGTCGAAGGGGTTCATGGACATCTTGACGTTTGCCGTCTCGACACCCGTGTTGTCGGCCTTGACGCGAATCTTGACGTTGTAGTCGATGACCCGCTTGACCGCGACCAGCACTTTCATCGGGGGTGCGCCTGCTCGGTGAGAGTTACCGCCGGAACTGACCCATCCGGCAAAGGGGATTTCGTGTAGGGGCGTTCAGCCGATGATGTCAAGGCTATGGCGCACTGCACAAAATCGCAGGGTGGAAGCTTTTTCCAAAGTGCTTCAAGAGCTTAGCCGGGCAGATCGGCGCCACGCGCATAGCCGGCACCAGTTCGCAGGCGTCAGGCAGGTTCCGGCGGGAAACGATTATCGGCGCTCGGCTCCTCGTTCTCGGCCGGCGTCTCCCCGGGGCGAACCTCGATCGCGTGGCTGACGCGCACGCCCGAGGCTTGCGCGCTGCTCAGAACCGCGAGCGCCCGATCGCGGTCGCTTTCCGACGCGACCGAACCGGTGACCCGCACGCTTTCCCCGGCCGCTTCGATCGCAAGGTTACCCGTGTTGACGTCCGCCGCCAGAAGACGGTCCAAGATCATCTCGCGCGGCGATTTCTGCGAGGCAGCCATGCTCGGCAACGCCGTCGCATTTCGAATGTTCCTTCGTCGGCTCAGCGATTCGCGCCCGGCACCCAGAGCACGTCCGAGCCGCCGTTGTCGTTGAGCTTGCGGGACAGCACGAACAGGTGGTCCGACAGGCGGTTGATGTACTTGATCGCCTCCGGGCTGACCGGCTGCTCCGCCGCCAGTGCGGTCATGCCGCGCTCGGCGCGGCGGGTGACGGTGCGAGCGAGATGCAGCCAGGCCGCCGCCTCGCTGCCGCCCGGCAGGATGAACGAGGTGAGCGGCGAGAGCTCGCCGTTCATGGCGTCGATCTCACGCTCGAGGCGCTCGGTCTGCGACGGCAGCACGCGCAGCGCCTGCTCGCCTGCCTTGCCTTCGATGGTGCAGAGATCGGCCCCGAGATCGAACAGGTCGTTCTGGATGCGCTTCAGCATGTCGTCGACGTGTGTGCGCAGCGCGTCGTTCTTCACCGTGCGCGCGATCGCGGCGCGGGCCAGGCCGATCACCGCGTTCGCCTCGTCGGTCGTGCCGTAGGCCTCGACGCGCGGATCGTGCTTGGCGACCCGCTCGCCCCGGCCGAGCGAGGTCTCGCCCTTGTCGCCACCCCTCGTGTAGATGCGCGTCAGCTTCACCATGTTCAGCTCTTGGTCATCCACCACAGCAGGATGAAGACGATCGTCAGCGCCTGCAGGCGGACGCGCCACCACATCAGCTTGTTGCTACCGCGCGCGCGCTCGATGCTGTTGGTCGGCCCACGGGCCAGGGTAACCAGTCCTGCGAACAGCATGCCGAGCGTGGCGAGGCCGGAGACGATCACGCAGATGAAAAAGATCGTGTTGGCGGTATGCATGCTCAGACTCTATCACCCATTGTGCCGTCCCGCCCCTCGCCGCGCCCCGGCCCACGGCCGCCTGTCGCGCGCGGCATCGCTGCCGGTGGCGGCCCGGAACAGGGCCTCGGCCGTCTGCTCGGCCGACCAGAGGGCGGCGTGCACGGTTCCGTACTCGACCGGCTCGGTCGCCTCGCCCGCGAAGAACACCCGATTGCCCAGCGGCCGGGCATGATCG
>DASXQC010000690.1:0-3196 GCA_036493235.1 Reyranella sp. | reverse complement strand
CGTCATAGTCCGGTGGCAGCAGCAGGTAGAGCCCGCCGCGCGCGCGGTCTGGCCCGATCAGGCCGACGTCGGTGATCGTGCGCTGGAAAAAATCGGTGAACATGCCGATCACGTTGGCCGGCGCCGCCACGACCAGCGGCCGGGTCTCCTTCAGGTCAAGATAGTTCATCGAGTAGATGACACGCTGCCGGGCAGGCCAACGCATCGCCTGAATCTTCGATCCGCGCGATCGGAGAATTAATCCAGATTTCCAAGTTCTGTGACGCGTTCATCTGCATGATGCACGGCCGGCGATGTTGAAGCGTGTCACCTTGGCAACTGACTGGAGGCTCGTCACGCGCGAATTTCTCATCGCCTACACTATGGTGCCCATAGCAAGCTATAGTGCCATGGCGGCGACTACTTCACCGACCGAGTGGCATGAAAAGACTGGCCGGCCGGGAAAAAAGCCGACACGCCCGAAACCGGCCTCTAGTGCTCGTGCTGTTTCTTCGGGAAGTGGCCCTCGACTCCGCGGTGCTTCAGCCGGCCCGGCTTCCATTCGCGCAAGCGCTGGAACACGACGTACAGCATCGGAATCAGGAAAATGCCGACGGTGCTCGCGACCAGCATGCCGGCGAATACCGAGGTGCCGATGTCGCGCCGGCTGATCTGCGCGGCGCCATGCGCCCACACCAGCGGCACCAGGCCGAGGATGAAGGAGAACGACGTCATCATCACCGACCTGAACCGCATGCGCGCGCCGAGCGTCGCGGCGTGGTAGAGCTCGAGTCCCTTCTCGCGCTGCTCCTTGGCGAACTCGACGATCAGGATGCCGTTCTTGGCGGCGAGCGCGATCAGCACCACGAGGCCGATCTGGGCGTAGAGGTCGAGCGTCAGCTTGGCGATCAGGATGCCGGCATAGGCGCCCAGCACGCCGACCGAGACCGAGAGCAGCACCGGCATCGGGATCACCCAGCTCTCGTACAGCGCCACCAGGAACAGGTAGGCGAAGATGACCGCCAGCGCGAGGATCGGCCCGGTCTGCCCCGCCGCCTCGTATTCCTGGAAGGCGGTCCCGGTCCATTCGAAGGCGAAGCCGGGCGGCAGGGTCTTGTCCGACACCTCTTTCATGGCCGTCAGCGCATCGCCCGAGGAACGGCCGGGCGCCGGCGCGCCATTGATGGTGATCGAGCGGTAGTTGTTGTAGCGCGTGATCACCTGCGGCCCGAGCACGAAGCGCAGGTCGGCGATCGAGCGCAGCGGCACCATCTCGCCCTGCCGGTTGCGGATCTGGATCTGGAAGATGTCCTCGATGCGCCGGCGGTCGTTGGCCTCACCCTGGATGTTCACCTGCCAGGTGCGGCCGTACAGATTGAAGTTGTTGACGAAGAAGCCGCCCAACGTCGACTGCAGCGCGGTGAAGACGTCGTTCATCGCGAGGCCGAGCGCCTGCGCCTTGTCGCGGTCGATGTCGAGATAGATCGACGGATTGCTGGCGGTGAAGGTCGAGAAGACGCGGCTAAGCCGCGGGTCCTGGTTGGCGGCAGCGACCACGCCGCCCATCACGGCACCCAGCCGCACCGGATCCTGGCCCTCCAGCGCCTCGAGCTGGAACTCGAAGCCGCCGCTGGTCGACAGGCCGATGATCGGCGGCAGGTTGAAGGCGACGATGTTGGCGGTGCGGACCTGACCGGCCTGGGCGAACGTCTGGCGGATCAACGCCTGGGCCGAATCGGCCGCGCCGCGGCGGTCCGCGAACGGCTTCAGCTTGGCGACGGCGAAAGCGGTGTTGGGTTCGTTGGCGCCGTCGAGCAGCGAGAAGCCGATCACCGCGAACACGTCCTGCACCTGCGGCATCTTCTTCAGCATCGCTTCGACCTGGCGCATGGTCTCGCTGGTGCGTGCCACCGAGGCGCCGTCGGGCAGCTGGACGTTGAGGAAGAACGCGCCCTGGTCCTCCTCGGGCAGGAAGCTGGTCGGCGTGATGCGCGCCAGGCCGAAGATGCCGGCGCCGATCAGCGCCACCAGCGGCAGCGAGATCAGCGACACCCGGATCAGCCGCTGCACCACGCGGGCATAGCCGTCGCGCATCAGGTTGATGCCGCGCAGCACCTGGAAGATCGGTCCGCGCGTCGGGATCTCATGGCGCAGGAAGATGGCGCACAGCGCCGGCGAGAGCGTGAGCGCATTGAGCGCCGAGATCAGCATGGCGATGCTGATGGTCACCGCGAACTGGCGGAACAGCTGGCCCGAGATGCCCGGGATGAAGGCGACCGGCACGAACACCGACAGCAGCACCAGGCTGATGGCGATGATCGGCCCGGTGATCTGCCGCATCGCCTCCGCCGTGGCCTCGTGCGGCTCCAGGTCGGGATGCTCCTGCATCACGCGCTCGACGTTCTCGACCACCACGATCGCATCGTCGACCACGATGCCGATCGCCAGCACCAGCGCGAGCAGCGAGACGGTGTTGGTCGAGTAGCCCGCCAGCAGCAGGAAGGCGAAGGTGCCGATCAGGCTGACCGGCACCGCGACCGCCGGGATGATGGTGGCGCGCAGGCTGCCAAGGAACAGGAAGACGACGATCACCACCAGGACGAAGGCCTCGAGCACCGTCGTCAGCACCTCGTGGATGGTGTCGTTCACGAACACCGTCGAATCGTAGACGACGTAGGCCTTGAGATCGGCCGGGAAACGGGCGCGCAGCCGGTCCAGGGTGCGCTCGACGGCAGCGGCGGTCGCCACTGCATTGGCGTCGGGCGCGAGGTAGAGCGCCACCCCGACCGCGGGACGGCCGTTGATGCGCGTCTCGTTGTCGGAGTTCTGCGCCCCCATCTCGACCCGCGCCACGTCGCCGATGCGCAGCACCGAGCCGTCCGGATTGGCGCGCAGCACGATCTTGCTGAACTGCTCGGGCGTGGTCAGCGTGCCCTGCGTCTGGACGTTGAGCTGGAACTGCTGGTCGTCCGCGACCGGGCGCGCGCCGATGCGGCCGACCGGCGCCTGCACGTTCTGCGCCTGGATTGCCTGCACCACGTCGGACGGCGCCAGGTTCAAACTGGTCAGCCGCTGCGTGTCGAACCAGATGCGCATCGAGTAGTTGAGCTTGCCGAACAACAAAGCCTGGCCGACGCCGGTGACGCGGCTGAGCTCGTCGAGCACGTTGATGGTCGCGTAGCTGGTGATCTGCACGGGCGAGAGCTGACCGGTCTCG